>JASHTN010000180.1 GCA_030040525.1 Gammaproteobacteria bacterium
TGGCCGCACGCGGCGCGGACGTGATCGTCGCGGACGACGGCCTGCAGCATCTGCGCCTGGCGCGCGATTGCCAGATCGTGGTGATCGACGGCGCGCGCGGCTTCGGCAACGGCAGGCTGCTGCCCGCCGGGCCGCTGCGCGAGCCGCTCGAGCGACTCGCACTCGCGGATGTCGTGGTGCTGAACGGCGCGCCTGAGCATGCCTCGCTCGCCGCGGCCGCGCTGCCGGCCGGGGCTCTCACGATGCGCCTGGTGGCGCACGATGCGCTGCGGGTCGATGCGCGCGCGCCGCCGAGCGCGCTCGCGGCGTTTGGCGGCCGGCGCGCCCATGCGGTGGCCGGCATCGGCAACCCGCAGCGATTCTTCGCCGGGCTGCGCACCTACGGCATCGAGGTGATCGAGCACGCCTACCCCGACCATCACCCGTTCACCGCGGCCGAGCTGCGTTTCGGCGACGAGCTGCCGGTGCTCATGACGGAGAAGGATGCCGTAAAATGTGCGCCGTTCGCCGACCCGCGAATGTGGTACGTGCCGGTCAGCGCCAGCTTCAGCGAGCCGGAGGCGCGCGCGCTGCGTGCCCGCGTGCTCGGCAAGGTGCTGGCGTGGGGGTAGGCACACGGATGTGCCCGCCGCCGCAGCAGTTCATACGAGGAGTCGCCGATGGATGCGCGCCTGCTGGAGATTCTCGCCTGTCCGGTCTGCAAGGGCCCGCTGCAGTACCGGCGGGATTCCCAGGTGCTCGTCTGCCGCATGGACCGGCTCGCCTACCCCGTGCGCGACGACGTGCCGGTCATGCTGGCGGAGGAAGCCCGTCAGCTCTCTGCCGATGATCCGCTGCTCGAGCGCTGAAGCCGCGGCGTGATCTTCCGGGTCGTCATTCCCGCGCGCCACGCCTCGGCGCGCCTGCCCGGCAAAGTGCTGTTGCCGCTCGGCGGCAAACCGATGCTGCAGTGGGTATACGAAGGCGCGGCGGGCGCGGGCGCGGAGCGCGTGCTGATCGCGACGGACGACGAGCGCATCGCGCGCGCTGCGCGGGCGTTCGGCGCGCAGGTGGTCATGACGGCGGCGACTCACCACTCCGGCACCGACCGCATCGCCGAAGTGGCCCGGGCGGACAATTGGGGCGCAGGGGACATCGTCGTCAACCTCCAGGGCGACGAGCCGCTCATGCCCGCAGCGCTCGTCCGGCAGGTCGCAGCACTGCTCGAGTCCGCGCCGCAGGCTGACATCGCGACGCTCGCAACCCCGATCGGCTCGGTCGCGGAGCTGCTCGATCCCAACGCCGTGAAAGTGGTGTGCGATACGCGGGGCAGGGCGCTGTATTTCAGCCGCGCACCGGTGCCGTGGAATCGCGCCGGCGCGGCGGCGGGAATCGCCAGTCAAACCGACGCGAGCGGCGCGCGCCGCCACATCGGCCTGTACGCCTACCGCGTCGGCGCGCTGCTGCGACTTGCAGCCCTGCCTGCCGGCACGCTGGAGATGCGCGAGAAGCTCGAGCAGCTGCGCGCGCTGGAGAACGGCCTCGTCATCGAGGTGGCCGACGCACTCGAGCCACCGGGGCCCGACGTGAACACGTTCGCAGATTTGGACCGCGCTGCAGCGCTGCTCAGCGCGGCGGCCCGCTGAGCGCTAAACTCGGGACCGTGGAGGAAAGGCCTGCCTGCAGACGCAGGCAAGCTTAACAATTGTTCACAGTCGCCCGCGGCCGTTGGCGCGCCGGGTGCGCGGGCGCCCCGGCCGGACCCGGAACCAGGCCTGCGTGCCGGGAGTCCAACCCGGTGTGGTTTGGGGCGGAGGTTGACTGTCAACCGCGCGCCCGCATTTAACGTTTTCGAGAAGCGATCCTGCTTCAGGAATGGAACATTCGCGATGCTGCATACAACTCAGGTTTTCAAGCGTGTTGCCCTGGCAGGCGTTGCGGCCGCGACCGCGGCACTGGTGCTGTCGGGCTGCGTCGCGCCGCCGCCGCCGCGGCCGGTGTACGAAGCCCCGCCGCCGCCGCCGCCGGTCGTCACGGTGTACGCCTATCCGCTGCACGGCCAGACTCCGCAGCAGCAGGATCGCGACCACTACGAGTGCAGCCAGTGGGCGACACAGCAGACCGGCTTCGATCCGAGCGCTCCGGGCGTGCCACCGCACGATCGTGTGCTGGTGGCGTCCGGTCCGCCGCCGGGAACTAACACGGCGATCGGCGCGGTGGCAGGCGCGATCCTCGGCGCGGTGATCGCACCGCGCTGGCAGGCCGCCCCGGCTGCAATCGCCGGCGCGGTGGTCGGCGGCGCCATCGGCAGCACGGCCGACGCGGCCAATGCGGCCACCAACGCGCAGAATGCGCGCGCCGTGGCGGTGGCCAACCAGCAGGCAACGGCGGCCGAGGAGCACAACGCGTCCAACTATCGGCGCGCGCTCAGTGCCTGCCTCGATGCACGCGGCTATAGTGTGAAATGAGCGGCCAGGTCGGGACGCGAGGTATCATGAAGAACAACGGCAACACTTGGGCTCGGGCGTGTGGCCTCCTGGTTGCGATGACGCTCGCAGCCGGCAGCGCGGTGGCGCAGCAGGGTTTCCGCGGCGGCGGGCCGCGCACGGGGCCGCCACAGCACATGGACGCGCGCTATGCGCATAATCAGTATTATCCGAACCGCGGCGTGATGATCGGCGCGGTGCCCGGACGCGCGGTTGTGTTCGATCGTCCGGGCGGGCGCTTCTACTACTCCGGCGGCATCTGGTACGCGCCGCGCGGACCGGGCTTCGTCGTGGTGGCGGCCCCGATCGGGCTGTTCGTGCCGGTGCTGCCACCGTTCTACACCACGGTGTGGATCGGCGGCGCGCCGTACTACTACGCGAACGACACCTACTACACGTGGGATCCGTCGCAGAACGGCTACGAGGTGGTCGGGCCGCCGGACGACGCGGGGGCTTCGACCGAGGCCCCGCAAGCGCCTCCGCCGCAGGGCGATCAGATGTATGTCTATCCGCAGAACGGCCAAAGCGCCGAGCAGCAGGCGAGCGACAAGTACGAGTGCCACAAGTGGGCGTCGTCGCAGACCGGCTTTGATCCGACCCAGCCAGGCGGCGGGGTGGCGCCGGACCAGCTCGACGGCCTGCGCGCCGATTACCGCCGCGCCATGGTCGCCTGCCTCGAGGGGCGCGGCTACAGTGCAAGGTAGAAGCTAGGGTTCGCTAAGGCCGGCCTTGCGCGTTCTGTTCGTCTGTCTCGGAAACATCTGCCGCTCGCCGACGGCCGAGGGCGTGCTGCGCACACTGGCCGCGCGCGAGGCTCCCGAGCTGCCGCTCGAAGTGGACTCCGCCGGCACCGCCGGCTACCACGTCGGCGAGCCGCCCGATCCCCGCATGCGCCGTGCCGCCGCGCGCCGCGGCTACGACCTGGGCGGGCTGCGGGCGCGCGTGGTCGAGCCGGGCGATTTCGAGCGCTTCGATCTGATTCTGGCGATGGATCAGGACAATCTGCAGGTCCTCAGGCGCCGCGCGCCCGCGCAGGCGCGCGAGCGGCTGCGCCTGTTCCTGGAGTTCGCCCCGGAATCGGCCACCGCCGAGGTGCCGGATCCGTACTACGGCGGCGCCAAGGGCTTCGAGGAAGTGCTCGATCTGGTGGAATCGGCGGCCCGCGGACTGCTCGCGCATCTGCGCGAGCAGTTGCGCGCAGCCTGAGCCCGGCTCACTCCTCCGTGCCGCGCTCGCCGCCGTCCCGCGGTGGCGCCGAAGACCAAACCACGTAGGGCTTGCCCGGGGTTGCCTCCGGCTTCGGCTGCGGCTCGAAGTGCGCGATCGGGGCCGGCTCATGCGTAGCCCCCGGGTCGCGCGCACCCGGCTGCGGCTCGGAGTGATATTCGCGCGGCGCGCTCTCCTGCGGCTCGCGCGCGGGCTCCGGGGCTGCGGAGCCCGGGCCGCCGTCGCCGGGG
>JASHTN010000181.1 GCA_030040525.1 Gammaproteobacteria bacterium
AACCGAGTGGCCGACACCTACCGCAGCGATTCCGGGCGCCTGCTGGAGGCGCTCGAGCAGGCGCTCACCGCGGGCAGCGCGCCGGACCTCGCACGCGCGGCCCACGCCTGGCGCTCGTGCAACGGCCACGTCGGCGCACAGCGGCTGATGCGGTTGTGCCGCGAGCTGGAGAACCAGGCGCGCAGCGGTGAGCTGACGCGCGCACCCGAGCTCATTGCGCAGGCCAGGGTCATGTACGCGCAGGTCCAGGAGCAGTTGCAGTGCGAGATACGCAGATCCGCATGAGCGCGCCCGGCAACGATCCGCTGCGAGTACTGGTTGCGGACGACGACCGGATGCTGCGCGAGATCGCGGCCGCGATGCTCGAGAACGCCGGCTTCGCGGTCGAGACGGTTGCCGGCGGCGATGCTGCGGTCGCCGCCTGCCTGGCGCGCATGGCGGACCTGATCCTGCTCGATGTCGAGATGCCCGAGGGCAACGGTTACCAGGCGTGCGCCAACATTCGCGCGCTGCCTGCGGGCCGCGACGTGCCGATCGTGATGGTGACGGGCTTCGATGACGCTGCCTCGATCAATCTCGCCTACGACGCCGGCGCGACCGACTTCGTGGTGAAACCCATCAACTGGGCCCTGCTTACGCATCGCATCCGGTACGTGCTGCGCGGCGCGCGCACCATCGAGGCGCTGCGACTCTCCGAGCAGAAGAACTCGGCGCTGCTGCGGGCGATCCCCGACGGCATCTTCCTGGTGAATGGCAGCGGCGCGATCAGCCACTGCTTCAGTCCGCTGCCATCCCTCGGCGAGCCGCAGGGGCATGCGCCGAGCGTCGCCCACCTGAAGGAGCTGCTGCCGCCGCAGGCGCTGCCGCGCGCGATGCAGACGCTCGCAGCCGCGCTGTGCGGTGCGCCGGCGTCGTTCGAGTTCTCGCTCCCCGGGCAAGCGGCCGCGAGCCGGCACTTCGAGTGCCGCTACCTGCCGAACGCCACCGGACAGGTGCTGGCCATCATGCGCGACATCACGCAGCGCAGGCAGACCGAGGCGCATATCCACCGGCTGGCCTATTTCGACGCCCTCACCGGGCTGCCGAACCGCGAGTGGATCGGCGACTACCTCGCGCAGTCGCTCGCCGCGGTCGCCGACCGCGAGCAGGGGCTGGCGCTGCTGTTCATCGACCTCGACCAGTTCAAGCGCATCAACGACACCCTCGGCCACGAGACCGGGGATGCGCTGCTGAAGCACGTGGCCGGCCGCCTGAGCGCAGTGCTCGGCGACGGCAGCGGGCCGGCGCAACTCGCGCGCGTCGGCGGCGATGAATTCATTGTGGTGCTCACCGGCGCGGACGCCGCGCAGGCCGAGCAGGCCGCGCAGCGTATCCAGCGCGCGCTCGCCGCACCCTTTCTGCACGGCAGCTACGAGTTCGTGGTGACCTCCAGCATCGGCATCGCGCTCTACCCCGAGCACGGCGCCGATGGGCAGACGCTGCTGAAGAACGCCGACGGCGCCATGTACGAGGCCAAGGCGAGCGGCCGCAACCAGTTCCGCAGGTACACCAGCGCCGTGCACGCGCGTGCGCTCAAGCGGCTGTCGCTCGAGATGCAGCTGCGGCGGGCGTTCGAGAACTCGCAGCTCGAGGTGTACTACCAGCCGCAGTACGACGCGCGCACGCTCAAGGTGGCCGGCGCCGAGGCGCTGCTGCGCTGGTTCCACCCGCAGCGTGGGCGAATCGCCACCGCCGATTTCGTGGCGGTGGCCGAGGAGACCGGGCTGATCGGCGACATCGGCCGCTGGACGCTGCAGCAGGTGTGCCGCGACCTGCAGCGCTGGCGCGGCGCCGGCCTCACCGTCCCCTCGATCGCCGTCAACGTCTCGGGCCGCGACTTCACGCGCCAGGACGTGCTGCTGCGCCTGTCACACGTGGTCGAGGAGGCGCGCCTGCCGGCCTCTCTGTTCGAGCTCGAGCTCACCGAGGGGGTGCTGATGCAGGACGTCGAGGGCGGGCAGCGCTCGCTGCTCGCGCTCAAGGAGTTCGGCTTCGGGCTGGCCGTGGACGACTTCGGCACGGGCTACTGCTCGCTCAATTACCTGAAGCGCTTCCCGCTCGATACCCTCAAGGTGGATCGGGCGTTCGTCAACGATCTCACGGTCGATGCGGACGACGCCGCGATCGTCCGGGCCATCATCGGACTCGGCCACAACCTGGACCTGAAACTGGTGGCCGAGGGCGTCGAGACGCCGGCTCAGCTCGAGTTCCTGCGCACCGCGGGCTGCGACCTGATCCAGGGCTTCCTGATGAGCGAGGCGGTGCCCGCGGATGCCCTGGTGGGCCTGCTCAACACGGGGGTGCCGGCACCGGGCGGAGATGCGCGACTGACGGGGGAGCGGCAGGCCGGGTAGGCGGGTGTCAGCTCGCGCGGGGCTTGCGGCGCGCCCGGCGCGGCGTGTCACCGCCGTCATCGCCGATCTCGTAGTCCTCGAAATCGCTGGTCAGCTCGGCGGTGCGCTTGTCCTCGAGCAGCCGCTCAAGGCGCCGCCAGGCGGGGTCGCCGGCCTTCTGGCCGCGGCGCTTGGCGAGGTCGAGGTCCTTGATGACCTGATCCAGATCGACGTCGCCGTCGCCGGAGACCTGCTCGTCGGCCTCTTCGTCCTCGAATTCGTCGGATTCGGGCTTCTCACTCATGCGCGACAGGGGTCCGCAGGAATCGGACGGCGCGAACTTAAATCACAAGCCGGCGCGACTGCAATGCGGCACGCACGGTTTGTGAAGCACGGCCGATTCGGCGCTTCAGTGGATCAGGCTGTTCATCTCAAAGATCGGTAACAACATTGCAAAAACAATGCCCATGACGAACAGCCCCATCAGGATGATGAGGAGCGGGCCGAGCAGGCCCACCATGGCGGCCAGCAGCCCGTCGAGCTCGCGCTCCTGGCTGATGGCCGCCCGCTCGAGCATGCTCTCGAGCTCACCGCTCGACTCACCGCTGGAGATCAGGTGGATGGTCATGGGCGGAAACATCCTGCTGGCGGCGAGCGAGCGCCCGATCGCCGCGCCCTCGCGAACACGGGCCGCCGCATCGGTCACCGCATCGCGCATCGGCAGGTTGGTGACTACCTCGCCCGAGATACGCAGCGCTTCCAGCACCGGTACGGCGCTCGCCGACAGGATGCTGAAGGTGCGCGTGAAGCGGGCGGTATTAAAGCCGCGCACCAGCCGCCCGACCAGCGGCAAGGTGAGCTGCAGGCGGTGGAACCTGCGCCGCGCCGCCGGGTCGCGCAGCCAGCGCCGGAACAGCACGACCGCCGCCACCACCCCGATGACGACGTACAGGCCGTAGGCGCGGAAGAAACCGCTGGTGGCGATCAGCAGCTGCGTGATCAGAGGGAGCTTCGCCTTGGTGCTCTCGAACACCGCCACGACCTTCGGCACGACGAACACCATCAGGCCCGAAACGATGGTAAAGCACATGATCGTGAGCACGATGGGGTAGAGCATCGCGGCCAGGATCTTCTGGCGGATCTCTTCGCGGCTCTCGGTATAGTCCGCGAGCCTCTCGAGCACGTGGTCGAGGTGCCCGGCCTGCTCGCCGGCGGCGACCGTGGCGCGGTAGATCTCCGGGAACACGCGCGGGAACTCGGCCAGGCCGTCCGCGAGCGTGTGACCCTCCATGACGCGCGAGCGCACTCCGAGGACGATGCTCTGGACGCGCGGCTTCTCGGTCTGCTGGGAGACCGCGAGCAGCGACTCCTCGAGCGGCAGTCCGGCACGCACCAGCGTCGCGAGCTGGCGGGTGAAGAGCGCCAGGTCGGCGGGCGACACCCGGCGGACCAGGCTGAAGGAGCGCTGCCGCTTGGCCTCCTTCTGCGCGACTTCGGCGACGGTTACCGGCAGCAGCTGCTGCTCGCGCAACAGCTGGCGGATGTGGCGCGGCGTGTCGCCCTCGAGAATCCCCCGGCGCTCCTTGCCGGCCGTATCAAGGGCGGTGTATTCGAAGGCACCCATGTCTGTTTATCGGCGCTGCGTCTGCGACTGGCGAACAAGGGGCGAAAGCCGCGCCTTTCGCCCCGGGATCGAGCGAAGCCGCGGCGCCATCTGCGGCAAGCACCGCAGGCGACTTGCCGCCAATAAGCTAGTCCTCACGCGTGACGCGCAGTATTTCCTCGAGCGTGGTCTCGCCGCGCAGCACCCGGGCGCGGCCGTCGTCGCGAATCGAAGGCGTCGTCAGGCGGGCGTGCCTCTCGACCTCCTGCTCGGAGACCCCGTCGTGGATCATGGTACGCATGGCGTCGTCGACGACGATCAGCTCGTAGATGCCGGAGCGCCCGCGATAGCCGCCCTGCGGATCGCGGCCCGGCCGGTAGAGGGTCGGGGAGGGGTCGCTCGGCCCCAGGTTGAGCAGCCGCCGCTCGTATTCTCCGCCCTTGAACGGCTGCTTGCTCTCGGGGTTCAGCACCCGTACCAGGCGCTGCGCCAGCACGCCGATCAGGCTCGAGGAGAGCAGGAACGGCTCGATCCCCATGTCACGCAGCCGCGTGATGGCGCCGGCCGCGGTGTTGGTGTGCAGCGTGGAGAGCACCAGGTGACCGGTGAGGCTCGCCTGCACGGCGATCTGCGCGGTCTCGAGGTCGCGGATCTCCCCGATCAGCACCACGTCCGGATCCTGCCGCAGGATGGCACGCAGACCGCGTGCGAAGGTCATCTCGACCTTGGTGTTCACCTGCGTCTGGCCGATGCCGTCGATGTAGTACTCGATCGGATCCTCCACCGTCATGATGTTCTGC
>JASHTN010000182.1 GCA_030040525.1 Gammaproteobacteria bacterium
AGTCCGGCGCGGGCGGCCACGCGCGTCCGCGCCGCCGCGGCACCTGCTGCACCTGCCGCTCCGACCTCGAGCCGCCAGCCGGCACCCGCGCCCGCCGCGGCCGCCACACCCGCACCCGCAGAGCAGCCGTCGCTGCTCCCCGGAACCGAGCGGGCGGCCTAGAGGGCCATGCAGAATTTTCCCAACACCTCGCCTTCCGGCTCGCGCATGGTCGCGAGCTACCTGAGCGACGTCGAGACGCTTCTCGAGGACCAGCACTGGGACGCGGCGCTGAAGCAGGCCTTCGATCTGCCCCGCATCGCCGTAGCGCTGACCGATCCGAAGCTGCACAGCTCGGACGAGCGGCAGCGCAACTGGTGCGAGGAGTGGATCCGGCCGGCGAGCCCCGAGGAGCAGGCGCCCGAGGGCCTGGACTACGAGTTCGTGCGCCGCACCGTGGTCGAGCGCATGGCGAGGGAGGAAAACGGTGCGACACCGCCCGTTCCTGCCCGGGCACTGCGCCACCTGCAGCTGCGGCGCCATGTGCGCAGGCAGCCACGACGTTTCTCGCCGGTGTGCGCCCGGGCCCCGGATCCGGAAACCTCCGAGATCGCCCTCATCTGCACCGCGCTCGTCGAAGCGGCGCGCCGCTGGTACGCGCGCAGCGCGGTGCACGACCTGATCGTGCAGAAGAATCTCGCCCGTCTCGCGGTCCTGCGCTGACCGCATCGGGCCCGCCTCACTGCCCTGGCCTCGCGGTTCGGGCCGCGCCGGCGCCGCGAGTCCACGCGGCCGGAAAAGCGCCGCTCTGGCGCCATCCGGGCACGACCCGATGCGCTCTGAACGTGCATTCAATGCATTTCCGGTCGTTCAGAGAGTACGAGCAGGATGCAAAAAAATACATATCTGATTGTTTTTAATATAACTTAGTGTCATGCATCGATACTGCTTGCTTCCCGTGTGGGCTTGGCGGAAGATAAGTGCCCGGGGAGGATCAAGAAGATTGAGTGAGCGTTCAACCACCCACTCAAACGGACTTCAGCGCCTGAACTCCGAGCGCAGCGTGCGGCCGCCGCTGCGTGTGGGGGTGATCCTCGCGCACCACTTCACCCTGTCCGCGTTCGCGGTGTTCATCGACCACCTGCGGCTTGCAGCCGATGAAGGCGACCGCAGCCGGCCGTTGCACGTGCAGTGGTCGATCATGTCGAGCCGTCCCGAATCGGTGCCGGCGAGCTGCGGCGTGCTGCTCGAGCCGACCAGCGCGTTTCTGCCGCCGGAGTCGCTCGACTATGTCGTGGTGAGCGGCGGCATCCTGCACGCCGGTCCCCAGGTCGATGAGGCCACGATGCGCTACCTGCGCGAGGTGGGCGCCAGTCAGGTGCCGCTGATCGGCATCTGCACCGGCAGCTTCGTGCTGTGCCGCGCGGGACTGATGAAGGGCCGGCGCTCGTGCGTCAGCTGGTATCACTACCAGGACTTCCTCGAGGCGTTCCCCGGCCAGGAGGTGATTGCCGATCGGCTGTTCCTGGTCGACGGTCCGCGCATCACCTGCGCCGGCGGCGCCGGAGCAGCCGCGCTCGCCACCTATCTCATCGAGCAGCATCTCGGCCGTGCCGTTGCGCAGAAGGCGAGCCAGGTGCTGCTGTTCGATCGGCCGCGCTCCGGCAGCGAGGCACAGCCGCATCCGCCGCTCTCGGAAGCCGTCAGCGAGCCGCGCGTGCGCCGCGCACTGCTGCTGATGGAGCAGAATCTCGCACGGCCGATCGCGATCGCCGCCGTTGCGCGCGAGCTGGGGCTCTCGGCGCGACAGCTCGAGCGGCTGTGCCGGCAGCATGTCGGCATGGGACCGGCGTCGCTTTACCGCCGCCTGCGCATGCGCTACGCGAACTGGCTCATCGAGAACACGGATCGCTCGGTCACCGATATCGCCAACGAGGCGGGCTTCGCCGACTGCGCGCACTTCTCGCGCCAGTTCAAGGACGCCTATGGCCTGTCGCCCTCGACGCGACGGCTGCAGCCGCCGCGCACGCCCACAGGCGATGTGGCCCGCGCGCGCGTCTTCGAGTAACTCGCGGATCCGCGGCGGGGCGCACTCCAACAATCCGGTGACGTGTTCATGCAAGCACGTCGCGCCAGGGCTCGGATTTAATCGGCGCGCACGGCCGCGCCGTGCTGGGGAGGGGAACTAATGGATACCCGCATCTCGTGTGCGGTCGCCGCGATACTCGGCGGCGCGTCCCTCGCAGCGCCCTGCGGGGCGTCCGCGCAGACCCCGCCCCCCGACAGCGGCGCGGCGGCTCCGGCCGGCTCGGGGACCGAGGCGCTCGCCACCGTCACGGTCACCGCGCAGCGCCGCAGCGAGAACATGCAGGACGTGCCGATCTCCATGCAGGCGCTCACCGCACAGACGCTGCAGCAGCTCAACGTCTCGACCTTCGATGATTATCTGAAATTCCTGCCGAACGTCACTTCGGCGAGCAACGGGCCCGGACAGAACGAGATCTTCATGCGCGGCCTCTCCGCCGGCTCGCAGGCCAGCCAGGGAAGCGGCTCGACCGGCCTGTGGCCCAACGTCGCCATCTACCTGGACAACCAGTCCGGGCAGTTGCCCAACCGCAACCTCGACATCTACGCCGCGGATCTCAACCGCATCGAGGTGCTCGAAGGCCCGCAGGGCACGCTGTTCGGCGCCGGCGCCGAGGCCGGTGTGATCCGCTACATCACCAACGAGCCGAAGCTCGACGCGACCGAAGCGAACTTCAAGGCCGGCTACGGCACCACCGCGCACGGCGACCCGAACTCGGATGTGACCGGCGTGGTGAACATCCCGGTGATCGAGGGCACCTTCGCCGTGCGCGCCGTGATCTACGACGATGCGCGCGGCGGCTACATCAACAACGTGCCGGCCACCTTCACGCGCAGCAACGACGATATCGGTATCCACTACGCGGACTACCCGGTGCCGGCGAGCGGCATCTGCCCGAACGGCAAGACGAGCGCCACCGGCTTCTGCGTGCCGCCGGGCGCGCAGTCGATCAACAACTACAACATCGCCGCCAACGACATCAATCCGGTCACCTATCAGGGCATCCGCGTCGAGGCACTGTACAAGTTCAACGACGCCTGGGACCTGCTGATCTCGCAGTCCTACCAGGACATGAACTCGCAGGGCGTCTTCTACCAGCAGCCCAACGCGTCCGACGGCGCCGCGCTGCAGCCTCTCGAGGTGACGCTCTTCAACCCGGCCTACGACAAGGACCGCTTCGAGAGCACCGCCTGGACGCTGAACGGCACGATCGGCGATCTCAAGGCGGTCTACACCGGCGGTTACCTGGTGCGCAACGTCGAGCAGGTCGGCGACTATACGAACTACGCGCGTGGTGTGTTTGCCGACTACTACCAGTGCTACGGTCCGGCATCGGCGCCGGGGCAGGTTCCCGCGCTGACACCGACCTGCTTCTCGCCGAGCGCCACCTGGCGCTCGGTGGAGAAGAACGAGCACCAGCAGCATGAGTTGCGCCTGAGCACGCCGGACGACTGGCGGCTGCGTGCCATCGCCGGTGCCTTCTGGGAGGACAACAAGCTCTACGACCAGACGGCGTGGCTGTACAAGACCATCCCGCCCTGCACCATCAGCAACGATACGGGCTGCCTGTCGAACGTGGGCACGTTCCCGGGCACGACAGTCGTCAACGCCGGCGAGCAGGGCGACAACGTCTCCTTCTACCAGGACCAGGTGCGCGAGACCAAGCAGCTGGCCGAGTTCGCCTCGGTTGACTACGACATCATTCCGAAGGTGCTGACGATCACCGCCGGCACCCGCCACTTCCGCTTCGATAACAGCATGGCCGGCAGCGTGCTCTCGAGCTTCGGCTGCTTCGAGGCCGGCACGCCGCCCGGCGGCTGCATGTCACTGGCAGACTCCTACAACCTCAACGCGCAGAATCTCCGCGACACGGAGTCCGGCTTCAAGAGCCGCGCCAACCTCACCTGGCACGTCACCCCGGATCTGATGCTGTACTACACGTTCTCGCAGGGGTTCCGGCCCGGCGGCTTCAACCAGAGCAATGCTGCTGCCAACGGTCAGGTGTTCCGCTACGCCCCGGGGCCGGATGGCGTTAACCAGTTCGCGGTTCCCCAGTCCTACTCCTCCGACCGGCTGACCAACAACGAGATCGGCTGGAAGACGGAGTTCTTCGATCACCGCCTGCAGTGGAACGGCGCCATCTACCGCGAGAACTGGGACAACGTGCAGGTCGCCTTCTTCGATCCGGGCGTCACCGGCAATATCTTCTTCAACACCAACGGTCAGAACTTCCTCATCAAGGGGCTCGAGACCTCGCTCACCGCCCGGCCGCTCGCCGGGCTCACGCTCCAGGGCGCGGCTTCCTGGAACCAGAGCCAGCAGACCAACTCCCCGGCGCTCATCGACGAGAATCCCGCGAGCGTCAACTTCGGCAAGCCGATCACCGAGGTCTGCAGCGCGACCGGCACCGACTGCACGCCGATCGTCAACCCCTATGGCCCGGTCGGGGCTCCGAGCGCCAATGCGCCGCCGCTGCAGTTCAGCCTGCGCGCGCGCTACGACTGGAACCTGGGCGGCTACACCCCGTATGTGCAGTTCGGCGCCACGCACAGCGCCCACTCCTACACGCAGGCAGGCGCCAACCCGACCTTCGCGCCGGGCGCGACCATCACCAACTCGAGGGGCCGCTTCGAGAATCCGGCCTACACCGTGTACGACGCATCCTTCGGAGTCGCCAAGGACGCCTGGTGGGCCAACGTCTACGCCGAGAACCTGACCGACTCGAATGCCAGCGTGTTCGTGAGCACCGACCAGTTCATTGTCGCGCAGACCCCGCTGCGGCCGCGCGTCATCGGCCTGACGGTCGGCTACAGCTTCTGAGGCGCGCCGGCGCGGCGGGCGGCTAGCGCTGCGCGCGCTCCCAGCCGGCGGCGACGTAGTGCGGCGCCGGCGTCGGCGGCAAGGGCGTCCTGCCGCGGACATGGTCGGCGGCCTTCTCCGCCAGCATGATGGTCGGCGCGTTCAGGTTGCCGGTGGTGATCGAGGGCATGATGGACGAGTCGACGACGCGCAGCGCCTCGAGCCCGATGACGCGCGTCTGCGGATCGACCACCGCGCGCAGGTCGGAGCTCGAGCCCATGCGGCAGGTGCCGCAGGGATGGAAGGCGGACTCGGCCCGTGCGCGGATGAACTCGTCGATCTCGGCGTCGCTCCGCACCTCGGCGCCGGGGGAGATCTCGCGCCCGCGATAACGGTCGAAGGCCGGCTGCGCGAAGATCTCGCGCGTCAGACGCACGCAGGCGCGCATCTGGGTCCAGTCCTCGGGCCGCGACATGTAATTGAAGAGGATCCGCGGCGCATCGGACGGCTGCGCCGAGCGCAAGCGCACCGCACCGAGACTCGGCGAACGCATCGGTCCGACGTGCGCCTGGAAACCGTGCTCGCGTGCCAGTGACGAGCCGTCGTAGCTCACGGCCACCGGCAGAAAGTGAAACTGGATGTCCGGATAGCGCACGCCCGCGGCGCTCCTGATGAAGCCGCCGGTCTCGAAATGATTGCTGGCCCCCAGGCCGTCGTGGGCAAGCAGCCAGCGCACGCCGATCAGCGTCCTGCGCCACGGGCTCATGTGCCTGTAGAGCGTCACCGGCTCGCGCGATGCGACTTGGAAGTACAGCTCGAGGTGGTCCTGCAGGTTCGCCCCGACGCCGCGCAGCTCGTGCACCACGTCGATGCCGAAGGCGGCGAGCTCATCGACCGGCCCGACGCCCGAGAGCTTCAGCAGCTGCGGCGAGTTGATGGCGCCCGCGCTCACGATCACCTCGCGCCGCACGCGCACGTCATGCACCTCGCTCCCACGGCGGTAGCGCACGCCGACCGCGCGCCGGCCCTCGAAGAGGATCCGCGTCGCGAGCGCGTGAGTGCGCACGGCGAGATTCGCGCGGCGCATGGCGGGGCGCAGGTAGGCGTTGGCGGTGCTGCAGCGCCGGCCGCCCGCCACCGTCATGTCCATGTCGCCGAAGCCTTCCTGCTGAAAGCCGTTCATGTCGGCGGTGTAGGGGTAGCCCGCCTGCCGGCCGGCTTCGAGCCAGGCGGCGTGCAGCGGGTTGGCGAGCTCGCCGCGCCGGGTCGCGAGCGGCCCGTTTGCGCCGCGGTACTCGTCGCCCCCGCGGGCGTAGGCTTCCGCGCGCCGGAAATACGGCAGCACGTCCGCATAGCCCCAGCCGCTCGCGCCCTCCTCCTGCCAGCGCTCGAAGTCGAGTGCGTTACCGCGCACATACACCATGCCGTTGATCGATGAGGAGCCGCCGAGCACCTTGCCGCGTGGGGTGTGCAGCCGGCGCCCATTGAGGTGCGGCTCAGGCTCGCTCCAGTAGCGCCAGTCGTAGCGCTCCATGTTCATCGGGATCGACAGCGCGCTCGGCATCTGGATCCAGATCGAGCGGTCCGAGCCGCCGTACTCCAGCAGCAGCACCCGCTCACGGCCGTCTTCGCTGAGGCGATCGGCGAGCACGCAGCCGGCCGAGCCTGCGCCGACGATCACGTAGTCGAACGTTTCCATGCGAGCCTGGCGGCTTTTTGCGGGCGCTGCGGCTTCAGTACGGGGCGTCGACGTCGCCGAGCGCGACGTACACGCTCTTCAGCTGCGTGTAGTGCTCGATGGCGGCGCGGCCGTTCTCGCGGCCGAGGCCCGACATCTTCACGCCGCCGAACGGCAGCTCCACCGGAGTCACGTTGTAGTGGTTGATCCAGCACGTGCCAGCCTGCAGCTGCGCGATCACGCGGTGGGCACGCGTCAGGTCGCTGGTGAACACCCCCGCCGCAAGGCCGAACTCGGTGGCGTTGGCCCGCGCAATCACCTCGTCCTCGGATTCGAACTCGAGCACCGCCATCACCGGCCCGAAGATCTCCAGCCGCACGATGTCCATGTCATCGTGACAGCCGTCGAAGACCGTCGGCGCGACGAAGCAGCCGCGCCCGAGCTCCCCGCTCGTGACGCGCGCCCCGCCGGTCAGCACCCGCGCGCCCTGCGCCTTGCCGCGCGCGATGAAGCCCAGCACCTTCTCCATGTGCTCCTGCGAGATCAGCGCCCCGACTTGCGTGCCCGGGTCGAGCGGGTCGCCGATGCGCATGGCGGCGGCGCGTGCGCGCAGCCGCTCGATGAACTCGCCGTGGACGCTCTTGTGCACGAAGACGCGCGTGCCGTTCGAGCACACCTCGCCCGCCGAGTAGAAGTTGCCGAGCAGCGCGCCGCCGACCGCGTTGTCGAGCTGCGCATCCTCGAACACGATCAGGGGTGACTTGCCGCCGAGCTCGAGCGTCACCTGCTTGAGGGAGGCGGCGGCATCCGCCATCACCGCCTTGCCGGTGCCGACCTCGCCGGTGAGGGAGATCTTGCGGATTTCGCGCTGGCGGGTCAGCAGGCGTCCGGTCTCCGCGGCGCCCTGCACGAGCTGGAATACCCCGTCCGGGAGCCCCGCGTCGGCGAGGATTTCCGCGAGCCTGATCGCGGTGAGCGGCGTGAGCTCGGCGGGCTTGAAGATCATCGCGTTGCCGCAGGCGAGCGCCGGGGCTGCCTTCCAGCAGGCGATCTGCAGCGGGTAGTTCCAGGCGCCGATCCCGGCGACCACGCCGAGCGGCTCGCGGCGCGTGTAGCCGAAGGCGCCGGGCCCCAGATCGAGATGCTCGCCGGCGATGCCGGCGGCGAGCCCGCCGTAGTACTCGAGGCACTCCGCGCCCGACAGCACGTCGACGACGCGGGTCTCGGCGATCGGCTTGCCGGTGTTGCGCGTCTCGAGCTCGGCCAGCTCAGCGTTACGCGCGCGCAGCAGAGCGGCCGCGCGCTGCAGCACGCGCCCGCGCGCCGCCCCCGGCAACGCGGCCCAGCGGCGCTGTGCG
>JASHTN010000183.1 GCA_030040525.1 Gammaproteobacteria bacterium
TACTCGGGCGTCCTGTCCGGAACGGCACGAATAGGCCGGAAGTCATAGGCGCCCGCGGCAGGTCCGGCATGCCTCGCCGATCCGCCGAACAGCACCGCGGCTGCGGCGAGCCAGCCTGTCACGCCGCCGACAAATGCGGCTTCAACGCCGGCCTCGACTGCAAAGGCCGCGCCGACGCTCGACGCGGAGGAGAAGCAGCTGCTGAACGCAGGGTACTTGCCGGAAATGCACGGCGGCAACAAGGTCTGGTGTCGTCGTCAGGAGGAGACCGGCTCGCGCTTGGGGTCTCGCCAGAAGGTGTGCGGCACCGCGACGGAGCTGGCTTTGCACCAACGAGAGGCTCAGGAGCAGGTAGAGCATCAGAGGGCCGCGACCTACTCGACAGCCCCACCCAAGCAATAGCAGTCCGCCATCTCACGGCACCACGGCCCTAATTGCCGAAGGGCGCTTTCCTTATCAAGCTCGGATGCTTGCGCGGCAACTTCACGAGAAACCCAGGCGGGAAAGCGGCTTTCCTCAACCACATGCTTCCCGGAGGCGGTGTGCACTTCTCGAATCCGCGCGAGGCGCGAGTGTGGAAGTCGCTCCGAAAGTCTCACGAGCGCCGGCCAGAGACGACGGTGCACATAGGTAATCTTTCCGGCAATAAGCCGGCACACAAGCACATCGGGGCTATCCCGAATCGTGCGGGTGATCGCGAATATCTCGCGACCTCGTGCGTGTGCCCACCAGCTTCCGCGGATCGGTCCCCCGGCAATGGCCGCGACCAGGGACGGCACGGGCCCTGTAGCGGACTCCAGCACTACCCCGTGCGTGCACACAAATGCGAGCGCTTCAGCTGGTGTCACGAGCGACTCTCCTTCGCTATCGCTATGGATCGAAAGTCGCACGCCGCACGCAGCAGTATGCGGCACATGCGGATTGCGGCTGCGTGTGTTTGGATGGCCCCGTCCCTGTCGCTACAATGCCTCGCATCGTGGCGGCGCTCGGGTGCCGTTTGATGAGTCGAAAGGTCATGAAGCAAAAGATCTCTTCCTTCATCTTTCTCGCGACATCCATTGTGATCGGGCTCGGTGCATTCGGGCACGCCCAGCAGTGGTGGAAAGTTGTCTACCCGGCTATCGGTCACCGGGTTTCCGATCCCAGGATGCTCAATTTGCTGCTCGCCGTGTGGTTGTTCGTGAGCGGCGGCATGCTGAGCTTCGGACTGGTTCTGATATGGAGCTGGCTAAGGATAGGAAAAGGTGACCGCGGCGTCGCCGTTATTCCCCTCGGGATTGCGGTTTTTTATTTCATCTTCGGTGTATTGTCGTGGGTTTATGTTGGCAGGTTCTTCGCGCTATTCGTGGTGCTTTCGAGTTTACTGTTCACTTCTACTCTGGTTCTGAACGCGCGCCGCACCGCACTCTGATCCGACCGGTAGCAGCGCGAGCCCATGCTGCACCACCGCATCGGCCGGATTTGTGCACGGCTTCTCTATCTCGGGAGGTCGATCGCTACTCGGGCTGGTGGACTTGGATGAAATGCGACGCTACCGGTTGGTCTCCCTTGATACACGCCCGCAGGGCCTCCTGGCCGACTCGATCCGCATGGGTGATGCGCGAATGGTGACGCAGGTGTTCGACCCAGGATTCAGTCAGGAATACCTCGACGAACCGGCCCTCTACCGCCGGATCCTCGAAGATCTTCCACTCATAGGCGCCGTCGCGCTTGCGCTCGCGCGACAGCTCGAACATCGCCTTGAGGAACTGAGCTCGCTTCGCGACTTCGATACGGTAGTCGATGGTCACCAGCACCGGTCCGCGATCCCCCTCCACGGCGTGAGTCGTCACAGGCGCTGGCCAATTTAGCGCGGGTCTGAAGTCGACACCCTGACCCGTCTGAAGCTTCCACTTCCACGTCAAGGGCACGATCAAAGCCGCTCCTGCCGCAGCCACGAGCAGCGAACCGGAGGTACTGATCACCGTGGCCAACTTACCCCATACCACTCCTCCCAGACTCAAGGCCCCAAACGTTACGGTGACCGTTACCGCCAGGCCCCGGCCCCGCACCCAGTCAGGCAGCGCCACCTGCGCCGAGAGGTTGAGCGAGGAGACTGCGCCAATCCAGCATAGGCCGCCGACTACGCTGGCCAGAAGCGAGGCGCGTGGATCGCGCGACAGCGCGAACAATGTCGTCGCGATCGCCGTGCCTAGGCTGCACGCGGCGACCAGTCTGTTTGCGCCCCATCGCTCCTTCAGTCGGGGCAGTATCAAAGCCCCACCGATTGCCCCAGCGCCAATGCCGCCCAACAGGACGCCGTAGAGAGCGGGTCCGGCGGAGGCCTGGCTGCGGGCGACGATCGGCAGAAGGGCCCAGTAGGCGCTGGCAAAGAGGAAGAAGCCCGCTGTACGGACCAGCGTGGCGCTCAAGTGCGAGTTATATCGGGCATGACGCAGTCCAAGGATCATGGCGTTCCAAAGTGACTCGCGCGGGATGTCGGGCTTGGGTCGCAGCGGAGCCCGCCACCAGATGAGCGCGCCCAGGACTCCCGCGTTGCTGAGCGCATCGACCCAAAACGGCAGGCCATAGCCGAACGCACCGACGAGCAGCCCACCCACTGCGGGGCCCACCGCACGGCTGATGTTGATGCCCAGGCTGTTCAAGGACACGGCCGAGGGCAAATCCGCTCGGGGTACCAGCTCGCTCACCACCGCCTGCCACGGTGGGGCGCCTATGGCGCCTGCGGCACTGACGAGCGCAGTCATCACGACGAGGCTGACCGGGGTAATGAGGCGGGTCGACACGAGCATTGCGAGTGCCGTGCTACACCCCATGATGGCGAGCTCGCTCAAGATGAGAAGCCTGCGGCGATCGACTATGTCGGACAGAGCGCCAGCCGGTAAGGCGAGCAGGAAGAGCGGCAGGTTGCTCGCCACCTGCACCAGAGACACAACAAGCGGGTTGGGGTTGAGCGCTGTGATGAGCCAGCCGGACGCGGCAGCGGATACCCAACCGCCAAGATTGGATACGAGGGTCGCCGTCCAGACTACCGAAAAAGCGGTGTTGCGGAATGCGACCCAC
>JASHTN010000016.1 GCA_030040525.1 Gammaproteobacteria bacterium
CGGCGACCGCCGTGTGCTGCGCGGCGAGCGCCGCAGCGTAGGCCAGCGGCCCCTGGTGCGCAGCGCGCGCCACACCGCAGCGGGCGAGCTTGCCGCAGAGTCGCTGGTAGGCGCGCGCCAGCGCATCGGGGCGCGCGCGGCGCGGGCCGCGCCCCATGTGCCAGGCAATGACGGCGAGCCAGCCGAGGAGTGCGAGCGCGAACGCCCAGCCGATCTCGCGCGCGTCGGGAGAGCGCACGCCCAGGCGCTCGAGGACGTCGAGCTGCGTCGCATAATCGAATTTCACCACGCGCGCATCCCACCAGGCGTTGACGGCGTCCCACCGCTCGAGCAGCCGCACCAGCCACGGCGAGGCGCGCAGCAGCCGCTCCTGCGCCGACGCCGCACCCGGGAGCAGGTCGAGAAGACCGCGACGCAGCCGCTCCGGCTCCACGACCGCAGTCGGATCGACGCGCGTCCAGCCCTGACCGTCGAGCCAGACCTCTGCCCACGAATGCGCATCCGACTGCCGCACCACGAAATAGTCGCCGATGGGGTTGAGCTCGCCGCCGAGGTAGCCGGTGACGACGTGCGCCGGTACGCCCGCGGCGCGCAGCAGCGCCACGAAGGCCGAGGCGTAGTGCTCGCAGAAGCCGCTCCGGGTGTGGAAGAGAAAGTCGTCGATCTGGTCGGCAGTGAGCGGCACGGGGTCGAGCGAGTAGGTGAAGCCGCCGGTGCGCAGCAGCCCGAGCGCCGCCTGCACCAGCGCCTGGTCGGATGGGGCGGCCCGGCGCAGCTCGCGCGCCAGTTGCGCCGTGCGCGGATTCTCGCCCGGCGGCAGAAAGGTGTCGCGGCGCCGGTCGCCGCCGGAGAGCGGTGTGAGCTGCTGCATGGGGTGGCGCGACTCGGCTTCGAAGCTCGTCAGCTGGCTGACCGGCGCGGCGGCGAGCAGCTGCGAGTCGTAGGTCAGCGCCACCTTCGGATCGGGCGATTGCAGCGGCGTGTCGAGGGCGAGCCACCAGCGCTGGCGCGTCGGCTCGAGATCGACGCGGTAGCGGTAAAGCGGACCTGTGCCTTCGAGCGGCGCGCGGCGCCGGTACGGCTGCGGCGTGCTGCGCCAGGTGTGGCCGTCAAAGTCGTGCAGCACGGGACCGCGCCAGTAGCGCTCGGCATAGCCCGGCGCGGGCCCGATGAATTGCACGCGGAAGGCGACGTCGTAGGAGGTGACGAGATGCGCGATGCTGCCCGGGCTCATCGTGTCCGACAGTCCCGTCACCGCCTCCTCGCCGCGCGGCACTGCCCAGAAGGAGCCGGCGATGCGCGGGAAGAACACGAACATGAGCAGCGCGAGCGGTGCGGCGAGCAGCAGCGTCCGGCCGGCGAGCGCCACTGCGGCGCGCGCGGGGAATGCGGCTGTGGCCGCCACCGCGAGCGCGGAGCAGCACAGCCATACCTCGAGCGCGTAGAGCGGGGCGCGCGGCAGGCTCTCGCGGTCGAGGCACGCGGCGAGCAGCAGGAAGAGCGCGGCGCCGAGCACCACCAGCTGATCGCGGCGCGTGCGCGTCTCGAGGAGCTTGAGCGCCGCCATCAGCATCAGCAGCGCGGTGCCGGGGGCGAGGCCGTTGAGCGTGCGGAAGCGCGCGAACACGGCCACCACCGCCGCGAGCGCCAGGGTCACGCGCAGCCAGGCGCCCGGCAGGCCCACGCTGCCGCGCGCAGCGACCAGCCGCCACGCGATGAGCATCAGCGCCGCGGCCGACACCCAGGCAGGCACGCGGTCGAGGTGCAGAAGCACTCCGCCGGCGAACGCCGCGGACACCCAGCCGAGGGCGGCGGGCGAGGCGCGCTCAGCTGCCGGCGCCATCGAACACCGCAAGCGCGGCGAGACAACGGTGCCGGTGCGCAGGTCCCCGGTCGGGCGCGAGGCTCAGGCCCGGGAGAGCGAGTCCGTAGCGCTCCCCGTGCGCTTCCGCATCGACCACCCAGCGCGCGAGCTGCGAGAGGCGCGCCTCGACATCCGGCAACGCGAGGCTCGAGAAATCGAACAGGCACAGGTCCGAGCCCGCGGGGCTGTACTCCTTGACGAGCAGAGGGGCTTCGCGGGCATAGGCCTTCCAGTCGACCTGGCGCGGGGAGTCGCCCTCACGGAACGGTCGCAGCCCCTGCCATTCATCGATGCCGGCAGTGCCGCGCGCGCGGGCACCGGGCTTCAGGCCGCTCGCGGTCGGCATGGGCAGCGAGCCGCGCGGCTGCGGGTACACCAGCATCTCGACCGGCGCGTGCACCCAGGTCCAGGCGCGGAACAGGCCGAAGGGATGCGCGGTCGCAAGGCTCAGCCGCTCGATGCGCACCACGCCGCGCCGCGGCGCAGGCAGCGGCACCTCGAGCCGCAACTGGCCGTGCGCACCGGCCGCGCCGCTCGCCACCGGCTGACCGCTGAGCGATGCCTCGAGCCCCGGGCGGGCGGCCGTGTCCGGGTTGTCGAGCGTCACCTGCACCGCGCCCGTGGTGCGCGCAAACACGGCCGGGGCGGCGAGCCCCGAGAGCCGCGCGTGGAGGAGGTTGCGGTGACAGGCGTGCATGGTCACCAGTGCGAAGCCGGCGAGCAGGAAGGTCAGCAGCAGCGCGAGGCTGTTGCCGTAGTTGAGGCCGGCGAGCAGCATGAAGAACCACAGCGCCGCGAACGCCAGCCCGGCGCGGGTCGGCAGGATGTAGAGCCTGCGGCGCTCGAGCACCACCGGCAGCGCGTCCGGCCCCTGGCGGCGGCGCACCCAGGCCGCCATCCACGCGCTCAGGTGCCGCCGCATGTCCTCGAGCTCCGGGGTCGGCGCTTAGAGCGGCACCGGCACTGTGCGGATCAGCTCCGCGGCCAGCGGCTGCCCGCCGGCGCCGTTACCGGCCGGGTCGCGCCTCTCGAGGCGGTGGGCGACGACCGCCGGCAGCACCGCCTGGAGATCTTCCGGGAGCACCGCGCCGCGGCCCGCGAGGTAGGCCCAGGACTGCGCCGCGCGGATCAGGCCCTGGCCGGCGCGCGGGGAGAGTCCGAGCTTGAGATCATCGCGCGCGCGCGTGCGCGCGATCAGCGCCTGCGTGTAGTCGAGCAGCGCATCCGAGACGTGCACGGCGCGCACCGCGCGCTGCGCACGAGCCACCGCGGCGGCGCTCAGCGCCGGCTCGATCTGCGGCAGCAGCTCGCGGCGCTCGCCGCTGCGCAGCAGCTCGCGCTCGTGCGCGCCGTCCGGGTAGCCGAGCGTCACGCGCATCAGGAAGCGATCGAGCTGCGACTCGGGCAGGCCGAAGGTGCCGAGCTGCTCGTGCGGGTTCTGCGTCGCCACCACGAAGAACACGTCCGGCAGCCGGTAGGTCGTGCCGTCGACGCTCACCTGGCGCTCCTCCATGGCCTCGAGCAGCGCGCTCTGCGTGCGCGGGCTGGCGCGGTTCACCTCGTCGGCCAGCAACAGCTGCGTGAAGATCGGGCCCTGACGGAAGTTGAAACGCTGGTTGGCGCGGTCGAAGACCGAGACGCCGATGATGTCGGCGGGCAGCAGGTCGCTGGTGAATTGCACGCGCTGCCAGGCGAGCCCGAGCACGTGGGCGAGGGCGTGCGCGAGAGTCGTCTTGCCGACGCCGGGCACATCCTCGATCAGCAGGTGACCGCGCGCCAGCAGGCAGGCGAGACACAGCCGGATCTGTTCCGGCTTGCCGAGAATGATGGTCTCGAGCGCGGCCAGCACCCGCGCCAGCACCGCGGCGTCGACCGGCGGTGCGGCAAGGGCGTTCACAGCGGGCCGAGTCCCTGCACGCGCGCGAGCTGGGCGCGCAGCCCGCTCACGGTCCGCTCGAGCGCCGCCTGCCGCTCGCGCTC
>JASHTN010000184.1 GCA_030040525.1 Gammaproteobacteria bacterium
TGCGCCGCCGGACCCCGCGGCCGCCGCGGGCCCGCGGGTGCGCAACTGCATGGACGAGGTGCTGAGCGCAATCGCGGCGCTGGCTCAATAGAATTGGCGCAAACGGCCTGCGGCCGTTTGCGCGGGCCAACCCAGCGGCTGTCCGCTAGCCGGCGGGCGGGTCGGCACGCGGCGCGCGCTTACCGAGCTGCGCGAGCAGTTTGCCGTGCAGTCCGCCGAAGCCGCCGTTGCTCATGACGAGCACGTGATCCCCGGCGTGTGCCGCGCCCGCCAGCGCACTCGCCAGCGCATCGACGTCGGCGCTCGCGTGGGCGCGGGCACCGAGCGCGGCGAGCGCCGCGCGCGCGTCCCAGCCGAGGTCCGGCGGGGTGTAGAGCCACACCTCATCGGCGCCGGCGAGGGCCGGCGCGAGGGTGTGCTGATGCACGCCCATGCGCATCGTGTTGGAGCGCGGCTCGAGCACCGCGAGGATGCGCGCACGACCCACCCGACGGCGCAGCGCGTCGATGGTCGCGGCGATCGCGGTGGGGTGGTGCGCGAAGTCGTCGTAGACGCGCACGCCTCCTGCCTCGCCGCGCAGCTGCATGCGCCGCGCAATGCCGCGGAAGGCCGGCATCGCCCCGATGGCGCGCGGCACCGCCACCCCCGCGTGGCGCGCGGCGGCGAGCGCTGCGAGCGCATTCTCCATGTTGTGCGCGCCGATCAGGTCCCAGGCGACGCTCCCCTGGGCGCGCCCGGCCTCCAGCACCTCGAAGCGCGAGTAGTCCGCAGCGTCGGCCGCCGGCCGCGCCGTCCAGAGCGCGCCGCTGCCGCCGGCTTCGGGCGCAAAGCCCTCGAGCGGCGTCCAGCAGCCCATGGCGAGCGTCTCCGCAAGGCGCGCATCGGCGGCGTTCCAGACGATGCGGCCGCTGCCGGGCACGATGCGCACCAGGTGATGGAACTGGCGCTGAATGGCGCCGACGTCGGGGTAGATGTCGGCGTGATCGTACTCGAGGTTGTTCAGGATCAGCGTACGCGGCCGGTAGTGCACGAACTTCGCGCGCTTGTCGAAGAATGCCGTGTCGTACTCGTCCGCCTCGATGACGAAGAACGGCGCGCTGCCGAGACGTGCGCTCACCCCGAAATTCTCCGGCATGCCGCCGATCAGGAACCCGGGGTCGAGGCCGGCATGCTCGAGGATCCAGGCGAGGATCGAGGCGGTGGTGGTCTTGCCGTGGGTGCCGGCAACTGCGAGCACCCAGCGGTCTTTCAGCACCTCGCGCGCGAGCCACTCGGGACCGGAGGCGTACGGCAGACCGCTGTCGAGCAGCGCCTCGATCACCGGCTGGCCGCGCGTCATCACGTTGCCCACCACGACGATATCGGGGGCGGGCTCGAGCTGTGCGGCCTGATAGCCGGTCACGACCTGGATGCCGAGCGCCTCGAGCTGGCTGCTCATCGGCGGGTAGAGCTCGCGGTCGGAGCCGGTGACGCGGTGGCCGGCGGCGCGCGCGATGGCGGCGATGCCGCCCATGAAGGTGCCGCCGATGCCGAGGATGTGCAGGTGCACGCGACGGGTCGGCTCAGGCGCCGGCCGGAAACACCGCGATCAGCAGCAGCTGGGCGGCTGCGATCTGCAGGATCACGAGTGCCACGCTCGCCGCGGTCGACCATTCGAGCGCGGCCTTGACCACGTGGCTCAGGGCGGCGATCAGCCAGATGACCAGCACCAGGCCGCTGGCGGCGATCGGCAGCTGCCAGTCGCTGTCCTGGCCGAAGCGCCGCATCAGCCACTCCGAGGCGATCAGCAGCGGCGAGACCACCGCCTGCAGCCCGAACACGGCGGTGACGGTCTGCACGGTACGCTCGGGCCGGCCGAGCAGCCGCAGCACGCCGATGTACCACGCGAGCGTAAACAGCACGTCGACCAGGAGCTGTGCGTTCCAGGCGCTCGCCGGCGGCAACAGCGTGCTGACCACGACGTTCACCACCGTGTAGCCGATCACGGTCAGCACCAGCAGCAACATCGAAGCCGGCAGATCCTGCGGTCCGCGCCTGAGCAGCGCAATCTGCACGAACAGTCTGATCACCTCCCGCATGACTTCCGATACCTGCGTCAAGGGCAGCATAATGTCGCGGTCCGATTGTACAGGTCCTCCCGTCCGGATTTTGCAGCGCCGCGTCCTTGCAGCACAGCGTCACGACAGCAGCCGACCTGGCAGAGTTGAGTGCGCGGCTCGAGCGGCAGCCGCGCGTCGGCCTGGATACCGAGTTCCTGCGCGAGCGCACCTACCGCGCGCAGCTTTGCCTGGTGCAGCTGGCAGCGCCGGCGGAAGCGGCGTGCGTCGATCCGCTCATCCTGCGCGATCTCGCACCGCTCGCGACGCTGCTCGCCGCAGCGCACGTCCTCAAGGTAATGCACGCCTCGCGCCAGGACCTCGAGGTGTTGTTTCCCCTCGCCGGGCTCACCGCGCCGGTGTTCGACACGCAGATCGCCGCGGCGCTCGCCGGCTTCCCGGCGCAGATCGGCTACGCCGAGCTGGTGCGCCGGGTGCTCGGCCGCGAGCTCGCCAAGTCGCATACGCGCACCGACTGGTCGCGCCGGCCGCTTTCGCCCGAGCAGCTCGAGTACGCGCTCGACGACGTGCGCTATCTGCTGCCGCTCGCGGAACAGCTTGAAACGCGCCTCGGCCAGCTCGGCCGCCTCGAGTGGCTGCGCGAGGAGCTCGCCGGGCTCGGAGATGCGAGCGGCTTCGCCATCGACCCGGAGCGCGCCTGGCTGCGCATCAGGGGGCTGCGCGGTCTCGACCCCGGCCGCGAGCGCCTGGCGCGCGAGCTGGCAGCCTGGCGTGAGCGGCGCGCCGTCGAGCACGACCGACCGCGGGGCTGGATCCTCGACGACGCGGTGCTGCGCGAGATGGTGATGCGCGTGCCGCGCACCGCACAGGCGCTCGCCCAGATCCGCGATCTGCCCCCGGGGCTGGTCAAGCGCAGAGGCGCGGAACTGCTCGCGTGCGTGGCTGCGGCCGCGGTGCCCGATCCCGCCCCGGCCATGCCCGATAGACCGGCTGCCGATCCGGCGCGCACGGCGCTTCTCAGAAAGCTCACTGCCGTCGCGCAGGGGGTTGCCGCAGGGCTCGGCATCGCGCCCGAAGTGCTGGCGACCCGGCGTGATCTTGAGCAGCTCGCCGCGGGATCCGCGGATACGGGGCTGCTGCAGGGCTGGCGGCGTGCGGTGCTCGGCGAGCGGCTGCTGCGCGAGCTGTAATCAGCGCGGACCGGTCAGCGACCGCACCAGGCGCTCGGTGACTGCATCGACGCCGCCCTGTGCGTCGATCACCCGCAACAGCCCCTGGGAGCGATAGAAGTCGATCAGCGGCCGCGTCTGCTCGTCGTACACCCGCAGCCGCTCGGCGACGGTCGCCTCGTTGTCGTCGGGGCGCTGCACGAGACGATGCGGCGCGCCGGTCTTCGGACACAGCTCGCCCGCGCCGGGGGCGGGTGCGGTGAGTACGTTGAACACGCGCCCGCAATCGGCACAGGTGCGCCGCCCGGAGATCCGGCGGGCCAGCTCCCCGTAGTCCACCTCGAGCTGCAGGACCGCATCGAGCGGCTGCCTGAGATCCGCGAGCATCTGCGCGAGCGCCTGCGCCTGCGCCAGGTTGCGGGGAAAGCCGTCGAGGATGAAGCCGCCGCGGGTATCCTCGCAGGCCAGGCGTTCGCGGATCATCGACAGCACGAGCGCGTCGTCGACGAGCCGCCCGCCCTCCATGGCTGCCTTGGCCTTGAGTCCGAGCTCGGTGCCGCGGGAGACTGCGGCTCGCAGCAGATCGCCGGTTGAGATCTGCGGAATGCCGAAGCGCGCCACGAGGCGTTGCGACTGGGTGCCCTTTCCGGACCCCGGGGCACCCAACAGAACGATACGCATGGTCCCAAGTGACGCGACGCGTGCCGGCAGCACGCAGGGCGAGCACGTTACCGGCCTCTCCGGGAGAGGTCAAACGGGCGGGTGGGCGGGCGCTGCGGGTACACGCTGCTTGACGCGCGGCACCGCGTCCGGTCCGAGCAGCTCAGGCGGGCGTGCGTTATTCTTGCGCGTGTTCCTCCACGCTACCACCAACACCATGAGCAAATCCACGCGGCAGAACGCCTTCTATGCGCAGTCCGGCGGCGTGTCCGCCGTCATCAATGCCTCGGCCTGCGGCGTCATCGAGACGGCGCTGCGCTCGAAGCGCATCCGCAGGGTATACGCGGGGCGTGACGGCATCGTGGGCGCGCTCACCGAGGACCTGATCGACGTCGGCCGCGAGAGCCGCGCGACGCTCCGGGCGCTCAAGCACACTCCGGCCGGCGCCTTCGGCTCGGCGCGCTTCAAGCTGAAGGGCATCGAGCAGAACCGCGCCGAGTACGAGCGCCTGATCGAGGTGTTCCGCGCGCACGACATCGGCCACTTTTTCTACAACGGCGGCAACGATTCGATGGACACCGCGCTCAAGGTGTCGCAGATCGGTGCGGCGCTCGGCTTTCCCATCACCTGCGTCGGCGTGCCCAAGACCGTCGACAATGATCTGCCGCACACCGACTGCTGCCCAGGGTTCGGCTCGGTGGCCAAGTACGTCGCCGTGTCGACGCGCGAGGCGGCGCTGGACGTCGCCTCGATGGCACGCACCTCCACCAAAGTGTTCGTGCTGGAGGTGATGGGCCGGCACGCCGGGTGGATCGCCGCCGCCGCCGGACTCGCCGGCGGCGGCCCCGACGAGCCGCCGCACATCATCCTGTTTCCGGAGGTGCCGTTCGAGCCGCAGAGATTCCTCGAGCGTGTGCGGGCCTGCGTCACGGCGCACGGCTACTGCGTCATCGTCGTGTCCGAGGGCGCGGCTTACCCCGATGGCAAATTCCTCGCCGATGCCGGCACGCGCGACGCCTTCGGCCATACGCAGCTCGGCGGTGCAGCTCCCGTGGTCGCCAACATGGTGCGCGAGGCTCACGGCTACAAATACCACTGGGCGGTCGCCGACTACCTGCAGCGCGCCGCGCGCCACATCGCCTCGCGCGTCGACGTCGAGCAGGCGTATGCGGTCGGCAGGGCGGCCGTGCAGCTCGCCCTCGCGGGCGTGAACGCGGTCATGCCCACCATCGTGCGCCGGTCCTCCAGCCCCTACCGCTGGCAGATCGGGCACGTGCCACTCGGCGCGGTCGCCAACCAGGAGAAGAAGGTTCCGCCGGCCTACATCCGCGAGGATGGCTTCGGCATCACTGCGGCCTGCCGGCGCTACCTCGAGCCGCTCATTGCGGGGGAGGCCTACCCGCCCTATCGGAAGGGCCTCCCGGACTATGCCCATATCAAAGGCGTGCCCGTGCGCCGGAAGCTCACCACGGAGTTCAAGCTCTAGCTTGGGCCGTGAGCCCAGCCCCCGGCCGCCGGGGGCGGCGGCGCGTGCTATATTGCGCGACCTTTTTAGCCGGCCAGCGCTTCGCGGTATTGCCCGAGAGTCGCGGCCGCGCGCTCGAAACAATTGTTTTCAGGGGAGTCCTCGATGGATGCCACCACGTGGCTATGGGCCGCCGTTGCGGCCGGTGTGCTCGCCGTCCTCTACGGCGTGTTCTCGATGGCTTCGATCCTGCGCCTGCCGGCCGGCAGCGCGCGCATGCAGGAGATCGCCGCGGCGATTCAGGCGGGCGCCAAGGCGTACCTCAACCGCCAGTACAGCACTATCCTCATCGTGGGAGTGGTGCTGTTCCTCATCATCGGCTTCTCACCGATCGGCTGGCCGACGGCGGGGGGCTTTGCGGTCGGGGCGCTGCTCTCGGGTCTCGCCGGCTACATCGGCATGAATATCTCCGTGCGCGCCAACGTGCGCACCGCCCAGGCCGCGACCGGCGGGTTGAATCCGGCGCTCACCGTGGCCTTCCGCGGCGGCGCCATCACCGGCATGCTGGTGGTGGGCCTGGGTCTCATCGGCGTCGCCGGCTACTACCTGCTGCTGCGGCAGATGGCCTCGATCGGCGCCGCGGGGGCGCTGCACGCGCTGGTCGGGCTCGCCTTCGGCGGCTCGCTCATCTCGATCTTCGCGCGCCTGGGGGGCGGCATCTTCACCAAGGGCGCCGACGTGGGCGCGGACCTGGTCGGCAAGGTGGAAGCCGGGATCCCCGAGGATGACCCGCGCAACCCGGCGGTGATCGCCGATAACGTCGGCGACAACGTGGGCGACTGCGCCGGAATGGCCGCGGACCTGTTCGAGACCTACGCTGTCACCATCGTCGCGACGATGCTGCTCGGCGGGCTGCTGTTCGCACCGCAGGGGGCGCAGGCGGCGCTCGATGCGGTGATCTTCCCCCTGGCGCTCGGCGCAGCCTCGATCGTCGCCTCGATCTTCGGCACCTTTTTTGTGTCCGCGGGTGCCGGCGGCAAGATCATGGGCGCACTCTACAAGGGCGTGATCGTCACCGGGATAGTCTCGGCGGTGGCCTTCTACTTCATCACCCAGCGGCTGATGCCGGGCAACGCGCAGAGCCTGTACTTCTGTGCGCTGATCGGGCTCGCGCTCACCGCCGCCATGATCATGATCACCGAGTACTACACCGCCACCGAATACAGCCCGGTGCGCAAGGTGGCGGCCGCCTCGCAGACCGGTCACGCCACCAACATCATCGCGGGCCTCGGCGTGTCGATGAAGGCGACCGCGCTCCCGGTGATCGCGGTGTGCCTGGCCATCTGGGGTGCCTACACGCTCGGCGGCCTGTATGGCCTGGCGATCGCCGCCACCGCCATGCTGTCGCTTACCGGCATGATCGTCGCGCTCGATGCCTACGGTCCGATCACCGACAACGCCGGGGGCATCGCCGAGATGGCCGGCCTGCCCAAGGAGGTGCGCAACGTCACCGACCCGCTCGATGCCGTCGGCAACACCACCAAGGCCGTGACCAAGGGCTACGCGATCGGCTCGGCCGGCCTCGCAGCGCTGGTGCTGTTCGGCGACTACACGCACAACCTCGAGGCCGCCGGCAAGCTCACCAATTTCTCGCTCTCGGATCCGGCGGTCATCATCGGCCTGTTCATCGGCGGACTGGTGCCGTACCTCTTCGGTGCCATGGCCATGGAGGCCGTCGGCCGCGCCGCCGGCTCGGTCGTCAACGAGGTGCGCCGCCAGTTCCGCGAGATCAAGGGCATCATGACCGGCGCCGACAAGCCCGACTACTCGCGCGCCGTGGACCTGCTGACGCGCGCGGCGATCCGCGAGATGATCGTGCCGTCGCTGCTGCCGATCCTGGCGCCGATCGTGCTGGTGCTGGTGATGAACGCGCTCATGGGACATGGCGCCGGCGTGCGCGCGCTCGGCGGGCTCCTGATCGGCACCATCGTCACGGGCCTGTTCGTCGCCATCTCGATGACCACCGGCGGCGGCGCCTGGGACAATGCCAAGAAATACATCGAGGAAGGCAATTTCGGCGGCAAGGGCTCGGACACCCACAAGGCGGCCGTCACAGGCGATACGGTCGGCGACCCCTATAAGGACACCGCCGGACCTGCGATCAACCCGCTGATCAAGATCATCAACATCGTGGCGCTGCTGCTGGTGCCGCTGCTCTGATTTGATTGGTCAAAATCGCCTGCGGCGATTTTGACGGACATCAGCTTCGTTG
>JASHTN010000185.1 GCA_030040525.1 Gammaproteobacteria bacterium
CCTCGCCGCGGACGTCGCACAGGCCGATCCGGCACCCTTCGATCTCGCGGGTCCAACGATCGAGGCCAAGATCGTGCGCAGCGGCCGGACACTGCCCGCCGCGCAGGTCCCCAATCTGGCTTCCGGCGACCGGCTTTGGATCAAAGCGGACCTCCCGGCGGGTCAATCGGCACGCTACCTCCTGGTCGTCGCGTTCCTGAGGGGAGCGACCGATCCGCCGCCTGCGGCCTGGTTCCACCGTTGCGAGACCTGGGCGGACGTCTGTGCGAAGAGCGGCCTGAAGGTAACGGTGCCCGAGGGCGCGCGGCAGCTGCTGGTGTTCCTGGCTCCGGAAACAGCAGGTGATTTCAGGACACTGGTAAATACGGTACGGGATCGCCCGGGGGCCTTTGTGCGCACCTCCCAGGACCTTGCCCAGGCGACACTCGACCATTCTCGACTGGACACCTATCTCGCTGTGGTGCGGCGACTCGGGGAGAAGGACCCTTCGCGGCTCAAGCAGGCCGCCCCGCTCCTGGCGCGCAGTCTTGCAATCAAAGTCGATGAGCAGTGCCTGCAGAAGCTGCCCGTGCTGCAGGCCCCGTGTCTCGCACAGGCACGCGAGTCCGAGATCCTCGATGTGGGCCACGGCGAATCGATCGCGGAACGACTCACCTCCGGTCCCGCGAGCGATCTGGCGATGGACGCGGGCAATCAGTTCAAATCCGGCTCCTACGGACCGTACATCGGCTCGATCTTCGACATCGCCAGGCTCTTCGACTCCTTCCACACGGCCCGCTATCAGTACCTGCCGGCACTTACCTCCGCGCACGGCAGCGAATTGGCCCTGACGCTGAACGCACCGCCGTCGTTTCATGATCCGAAGTCGGTGCTGGTGGTCGCGCTGCCGGGAGTGGAAGCTTCCCAATCGCCGCAGCTCCATCCCGTCAACCCGGACGAGGTGCTGTGCGCGCGCAAGGATCCCCTGGTGCTGCCCGTGGAGGGTGCGCCACTGGTGTTCTCCACCGGCTACGCTCACGACCTTGTGTTGCGCCTGAGGAAGCCGGATGGCTCGGACATCGATCTGCCAGCACATCCCGATGCAGAGCAGGGCGGCATCGTCGTTGAAACGAGCTCCCTGGCGGCGCTGACGCTGCATAACCCAACCAGCGCATCGCTCCGGGGTCAGTGGGGATTCGATCCCTATGAGGGCCCGAGCTTCGCGCTGGCCGATCCGCACGATCAGGCCTGGCGCCTCGCGGAAGGCGAGTCTGCCGATCTGATTGTCGGTCGTGCGGATACGATTCATCTGCACACGGACAACCTCAGTTGCCTCGAAGACATCGCGTTACAGAACACTGCGGCCAGACAATCGAGCGTGGATTGGAAAAAGATCGGCGCGAACGACGTGGAGGTCACGCTCCCTTTGCAGGAAGCCAAGCCCGGCGACCTGACTTTGCTTGTCGAGGAGTTTGGCCGGCATGAGCTACAGCACGTTGAGTTGCATGCGTTCGCCGAGGCCGGACATCTCGAGAGCTTCACGCTGCATGCCGGCGACATCGAGGGCGTGTTGCGCGGCAACCGCCTCGACGAAGTCCGGACCCTCACCATCGGCAGGGTCGAATTTACGCCCGGGGCGCTGACGACCACCGAGGGGAAAGACGAGCTGGCGATGCTGGCGCAGAGCCGGCCGGCCACGCACCTGAACGCAGGAGATGTGGGCAACGCGCGCGTCACACTCAAGGACGGTCGCACGTTCAACATCAAGGTGTCCGTCAACTCGCCGCGCCCAAGCGCCGAGCTCATCAGCAAGACCATCGCGCGGGAAGTGGGCAGCAGCAGCGTCTTTCGGCTCACGAATCACAAAGAGCTGCCGCTCGCGGCGCGCCTGGAGTTTTCCCTGCGCGCACAGTCACCACCGTTCTTCACGCACGATGAAAAGGTGGAAGTCGCCACCGCGGACGGTCTGTCCTCCACAGTGGTCGGCCTCGGCACAAGTGGCATGATGCTGGAGAGCAACAAGGTCGCCGTTGTTACGCTGGATCCCATCCAGGCACTCGGCTCGTCCGCGTTCGGCCCGCTGCAGTTCAGGCGCATCGTGGACGGCGTTGCGGGTAAGTGGCGGCCACTGGTCACATTGGTGCGCTTGCCAAAAGTCACCGAAGTCGATTGCCCGGCGGCTACCGACGCCACCTGTTCCCTCAGCGGCTCCAATCTGTTTTTGATCGATGCGCTCTCGAGCGATCCTGAGTTCACGAACGCGACGCGCGTGCCCGAGGGCTTCACTGAACAGGTGCTCGAGGTCCCGCACCCGATGCGCGGGAAGCTCTACATCAAGTTGCGTGATGATCCCAGCGTGGTGAACGTCGCGATCCTGAGCGTCAAGACTCAACTTGCCCCTTCGACGGAGACTGCTGCGGATCATGTTCCCGGGAAGGAATCCGCGCCGCGACCGGCGAGCGGCCCATCGAGGGCGGCGGAGGGCGGTGCCGCTTCCCTGGAGCCTTTGTCCCGTGCGCCGGCTGCGGCACCGAGCGTCCCGGACAATCCGGGACAGCCTTGATCTGCCTTTGCCGGTAAATCCACGTTGCCAGAGCGAACTGGCGGGGCGTAAGAGCCGCACCGTCTGCGACCGTCTCTCTGGCCACCCGCAGTGTCAATTTTCGGCGACCACCGCTCTCACAGCGGATAGATGGTCACGCCTTTCACCACGCGATTTATAGTGCCGGATTTGCTCGGGTGGTCGGGCTCGTTGCCTAACGCAAGCGCGCGGTGAAAGGCATACAGCTGTCCGCAGATGCTGTACGGAAAAAGCAGCTCGCCGTCGCTCGCCTGCTCGGCGTCTAGAACGGTGAGATGCTCGCCCGCGCCCGCCGCATCCCCGGTCCGGGCTGTAAGCGCGATGACCCGGGGCGCGATCGCGTCCGAACGCAGCTCGTGCAAGAGATCGAGGTCGTACCGGCGCGTATACGGATCGTTGGATACGAACACGACTATCAGCGTGTCTTTCGATACGACTGCCTTGGGTCCGTGGCGAAAGCCCAGCGGAGAATCAAAGCTCGCGACGACTTTGCCATCAGTCAGCTCCAACAGCTTGAGTGCGGCTTCACGTGCCAGCGGCCTGAAGCCGTTGCTGCCCAAATAGACTACCCGCGAGTAGTCGTTCACAGCGAGGTCCTGCAGCGTCCGATTGTGCGTGTCCAGAAACGTCGCCGCAGCACGACAGATCCTGGAGACGACGCTCGCAGCGCCGCCATCGCCACAAAACACCAGCCACGCCGCCAACATCATGGACGTCACACTGGAGGTCATGGCGAAGCCCTTATCGTGCGTTTCGGGCGGCAGCAAGAACGCCAGACCGTTGCGCTGCGCGCGCAGGCGCTGAAAGAGGCTGCCCTCCTCGTTGCATGTGAACACGAGGTGGTAACATTCATGCACCAGCCGCTGCGCCAGCTCAAGAACGGCGACGCTCTCCGGGCTGTCTCCCGAACGGCTGAATGAGACGAGCAGTGTCGGCACGTCCTTCTGAAGGTAGAGTTTCGGACCAGAGAGCAAGTCGGTGGTAGCAATCGCCTCGACTCGACGCCCAAGCCGCTGCAACATGAGCGGAGCGAGGCACTCCCCAATGAATGCGGAACTTCCCGCACCTGTCAGAATAATCCGCAGATCCGCCCGTGCCCGCAATGGCTCGACAAACCCGCTGATAACACCAGCCTGCTGTTGAACCAGAGACAGGGTGCGAATCCAACTCTCAGGCTGCTGCGCGATCTCGCGCGCAGTCCAGAGAG
>JASHTN010000186.1 GCA_030040525.1 Gammaproteobacteria bacterium
TGATCGGGCGTTACCTGTCGCCGCGCCTGTACGTGAGCTACGGCACGAGCATCACCGAGACCCTGAATACCTTCAAGCTGCGCTACACGCTCGGCGATCACTGGACGGTGAAGACCGAGATCGGCACCGCGCGCGGGGCGGACCTGGTGTACTCGATCGAGCGCTGAGCGGCCCGCGGTGCGTGCGGCGGCCACGACCGCAGCCGCCGCCCCGGCCGCGCAGGGGTTGCTTGCGCCGCGCGCCGCGCTAAGCTCGAGCCGGCTTGCGAATGCGATCCGGGAGGGCTGCGATGGCGCTCAAGTCACACCTCGGATGTATCGCTGCGGCACTGGCGCTGGTCGGCTGCGCGACCTCCTCGCACGTGCTGATCGGCACGCCGCGCCCGCCGATCGCGCCCGAGAGCGTACGCGTCTACCTGCAGCCACCGCCGAAGTTCGAGCAGATTGCGACCATCCAGGCCTCCAGCCAGGGATCGCTCGCCCTCACCAGCCAGCAGAACATGGACAAGGCGATCGAGCGACTCAAGAGAGAAGCGGCCAAGCTCGGCGCCAACGGCATCCTGCTGCAGGGCGTGCAGACCACGCAGTCGGGCTCCATCGGCACCGGAGTCGGCAGCGCCAGCTACGGCGGCGGCAGCGCCGTCGGCATGTCTGCCGGCGGCTCCTTCGGGCTCTACAGCAAGGCGGCGCAGGGCATCGCCATCTACGTGCCGCCGCAGTAGGCCTATTTCGGGCAGTCGCCGATGCGGTGCGCCTTGAGGTTGACGGTGGTCGTCTGCCCCTGCTCCGAGGTCATCTGCATGGTGGCCTGGTAGGAGTCCCCCGCGAAGGTGCCGTCGAAGTGCATGGTGCTGTGCGCACACTGCATGACGAACTTGAACTCGTTGCCGCTCCTGCTCTGCTCAGTCACCTTGCAGCTCGGATCGCTTTGCTGCCGGCCCCCGGCAAGCCCGCGCGCCAGGTCCTTGTCGGTGATGCAGGCCTGATGGGTCTGGGGCTGCTTGAGCCGCGCCAGCATGTCGGGGCTCATGGCGGCCGCGGCCTCCGGCGGCAGCTTGAGATCCGTGGTCGTGACGAATTCGTAGTTGCCGGGCCGCAGGCCCGGACTCTGCGCGATCAGCGCTCCGGACAGGCCGAGCGCCGCAAGCGCTGCGGCACGGGCTGCACGGCCCGTATGTCGTGACCTCATGACTCCCCCCTGATCTGCCAATGACGCGACTGCCGCCGGCGCGGCGCTGACCCATGCGCAGACCGGCGGCCGATTCTAGCCCGCCGCGGTGGCGCGGTCCGCCCAGCTTGCAGCCGTGCATTAAAATGCATAGGATGCGCATCTTTATGCGTAGACGGGAGCGGTATCCGAGCGAGCCATGCTGAGCGAGGCACAGCAACTGCAGCGGCGCGGCGCCATCGTGCGCATCCTGCGCGCGGGACTGGTGCGCCGGCAGCAGGACCTGGTGCGCCTGCTGAAAAAGTCCGGCCTCGAGGCGACCCAGTCCTCGATCAGCCGCGACCTGCGCGATCTCGGCGTGCTCAAGGCGGGCGGCCGCTACGTGCTGCCGCCGGACGAAGTGAGCCGCACGAACGGCGACTTCGGCTCGCTGGCGCAGTTCGTGCGGGCGCTGCGCCGCGCCGGGCCCTCGCTCACCGTGCTGCGCACCACCATCGGCGCCGCGCAGAGCGTCGCCGTGGCGATCGACCGGGCCGAGTGGCCGGAGGTCGCCGGCACGCTCTCGGGCGATGACACCATATTCATCGCCACCACGACGGCGCGCGCCCAGGACGAGCTGATCGCGCGCCTGCGCGCGCTCTTCCCGGTCTGACGATGGCCGCCGTCACTGCCGCCGCGGGCGCCGTGCCCATCGTTCTCGCCTACTCCGGCGGGCTCGACACCTCGTTTCTCGTGCCGTGGATCGCAGAGCAGCACCGCCGTCCGGTGATCACGGTCACGGTCGACACGGGCGGCATCGATGCACGCGCCGCCGGCACGCTCGCGGCGCGTGCCCGCGCGCTGGGCGCCGTCGCCCACCACCAGGTGGACGCACGCGCCGCCTACTTCGAGCAGGTGCTGCGCTTTCTCATCATGGGCAACGTGCGGCGCGGCCAGCTCTACCCGCTGTGTGTCGGCGCCGAGCGCGTCATGCAGGCGCAGACCGTGGCGCGGCTGGCGCGCGAGCTCGGCTCCGACACCGTGGCCCACGGCTGCACCGCCGCCGGCAACGATCAGGTGCGCTTCGAGGTGGCGCTGCGCACGCTCGCGCCGGATCTGAAAGTGCTGGCGCCGGTGCGCGATCAGGCCTTCAGGCGCGCCGACGAGCTCGAGTACCTCAGGCAGCGCGGGCTGCCGCTGCCGCCGACGGGCGCAAAGTACTCGGTCAACTGCGGCCTGTGGGGCGTCACCATCGGCGGCCAGGAGACCCTGACCTCCTCCGGCAGCATTCCCGAGGATGCCTGGATCCTGACGCGCGGCGCGCTCAGCGAGCCGCGCCCGCCCGAGCGGCACGCGCTCGGCTTCGAGCAGGGGCGCCCCGTGACCCTCGACGGCGTGGCGCGCCCGCCGGTCGAGATCATCGAGGCGCTGGAAGCACTGGCGGCGCCCTTCGGCATCGGCCGCGGCATACACCTCGGGGACACGATCATCGGCACCAAGGGGCGCGTCGCCTTCGAGGCGCCTGCGGCCGAGGTGCTGCTCACCGCGCACCGCGAGCTCGAGAAGCTGGTGCTCACCGCGCGGCAGCAGCGCATCAAGGAGCAGCTCGCGCAGCCCTACGGCGACCTGGTGCACGAGGGGCAGCTGCTCGACCCGGTGTGCCGCGATATCGAGGCACTGTTCGTGTCCTCGCAGCAGCGCGTCACCGGCGAGGTGCGGCTGCTGCTGCACACGGGAGCGGTGTTCGTCGAGGGCGTCGAGTCGCCGTTCTCGCTCATGGCTGCGTCCCGCGGCGTATACGGCGAGGCCGCGGGCGAATGGTCCGCGGCCGATGCGCTCGGCTTCTCCCGCATCGTGGCGCTCCCGGGCCTGTTCCACGCGCGCGCCGGGGAGCGGTGAGATGGTGAGCGATATGCGCAGCATCGTGGTCGACAAGCTCGCCTCGGTGACCGAGGCCTGCGGTCTGTCGCACGAGGTGCGCGTCTCCCCCGAGATCCCCGCCGAGGAAGGCGTGGTGATCGTGGTCGAGGTGCTCAACAACAAGTCGACCTACAACACGCTGGAGCTGGTCAGCGGCCGCATGGCCAAAGTCGGCAAGGGTGACATCGTCGTGGGGGCGCTCGGGCATCGCCAGGCGCTGTTCGGCTATTCCGGTCACGTGCCGCCGGCGCTCGCGCCCGGCGATGTCATCCAGATGCTCAACATCGGCGGCGTGCTCGGCATCTGCGACTCGATCAATCCCGAGAAGGGCAAGCCTTTCGACTGCCGCGTGCTCGGCGTGGCGCTCAACTTCCCCTACCTCGGCGAGCGCATCGCGGTGCCGGCGCGGGTCGGCCGCAAGGCACTCGACGTTCACGCGGCGCTCGACACGCGCGGCGTCCCGGTGGTGGCGCTGGCCGGAACCTGCATGGAGGCCGGCAAGACGGCCGCCGCCTGCGCCATCATCGCGCGCATGCGACACCGCGCCCTCACGGTCGATGCCTTCAAGGCGACCGGTGTCTCGCTGCGGCGCGACATCCTCGCCATGGAGGACGCCGGGGCACGCCGCTCGCTGATCTTCACCGATCTCGGCATCGTCACGACGACACGGCTCAACGGACCGGCACTGACCCGCACCATGCTCACCGAGCTCGCCGCCGGCAGGCCCGACGTGCTGCTGTTCGAGCTCGGCGACGGCATCCTCGGCACCTACGGGGTCGATGCGATTCTCGAGTGCCCGGACATCCGCAGCGCGCTCACCGGCGTCTGCCTTTCGGCCAACGACCCGGTCGCGGCCTGGGGCGGCGTGAAGCTGCTGCGCGAGCGCTTTGGCATCGAGCCGTGCGTGGTCACCGGGCCCGCCACCGACAACAAGGTGGGCGTGGAGATCGTCAGGACACAGCTCGGCGTGCCGGCGTTCAATGCGATCAGCGATGGCGCGGCGCTCGGCGACCGGGTGATCGAGGCGCTGGGTCTCAAGGCGGGTACCCCGCAGTGAGCACGCCTATCCCGGCGGTCGTGCTCGGCGGCAGCGGCTACGTGGCCGGGGAGCTGCTGCGCCTCCTGGCCGCACATCCGCGCTTTCGCCTGGCAGCAGCGCTGTCGGACAGCCACCCGGGCGAGCGGCTCGCCGCCGCGTTTCCGCATCTGGCGAGCGCCTATCCCGAGGAGCGCTTCAGCTCACAGGCGGAGGTGCTGAAGAGCGCGTGTGCGGCGCCGGAGTCCGCGGTGTTCTCGGCCGCGCCGCATGGGGCAGCCGCCCCCCTCATCGACGCGCTGCTCGCCGCCACCAGCCGGGCGGGAACGGCCCCGCGCGTGGTGGATATCTCCGCGGACTTCCGCTACGCCGCGCCCGAGAGCTACGCGAGCGTCTACGGGCACGCGCACGGGGCGCCGGCGCGCCTCGCGGAATTCACCTGCGCGGTGCCGGAGCATCTCAAGGAGCTGCGCACGCCGCACGTCGGGCATCCGGGCTGCTTTGCGACCGCGATCCTGCTCGCCGCGGTACCGCTGCTCTCGTTCAGGGTCGCCGCCCCGATGCTGTTCGTCTCCGGAGTCACCGGCAGCACGGGCTCGGGGCGCAAGCCCGTGGATGGCACGCACCACCCGCTGCGTCACGGCGATCTCTACAGCTACAGCGCGTTGACGCATCGTCATCTGCCCGAGGTCGTCGCCTGTGCGCGCGCCGCCAGCGGGGTCGAGGCCGAGTTCGCCTTCGTGCCGCATTCGGGTCCCTTCGCACGCGGCATCCATGTCACCGTGCAGGGGAGCCTCGCGCGCCCGCTCGATTCGCGGGGGGTGCTGGGGGTGCTGCGCGAGTTCTATGCGCGCGCGCCGTTCGTGCGCGTGAGCGAGGCGGCGCCGCGCCTCAAGGACGTGACGGCGAGCAACTACGCGCAGCTTTCGGCGGCTGCCGACGGCCGCAGTGTCGCGGTGTTGTGCGCGATCGACAATCTCACCAAGGGTGCGGCCGGCGGCGCCGTGCAGTGGATGAACCGCATCTTCGGCCTGCCGGAGACCGCCGGCCTCACCGCGCCCGCGCCGGGCTGGACCTAAGAATCATGGCGAAGAAGCGCACGTCCGACAGCGGCATCCGCCAGGCGGCACAGCAACACGACTTTCTGGCGCCGGTGTTCGCGCAATACCCGCTCGAGGTGGCCTCTGCGCAGGGTGTGTGGCTCACCAACACCCGCGGCGAGCGGCTGCTCGACCTGTACGGCGGACACGCGGTAGCGGCTCTCGGCTACGGCCACCCGGGCTGGACGCAGGCACTCGCAGCCCAAGCCGGTGAGTGCCAGTTCCAGAGCAACGCCGTTGCGATGAAGGTGCGCGCGCGGGCGGCGCGGCGCCTGGCGCGCTTCTCGCGGCTGCCGGTGGCGAGCGTGTTCCTCGTCAACAGCGGCGCCGAGGCCAACGAGAACGCGCTCAAGATCGCGCTGCGCATGACCGGACGCGCGCATGTCGCCGCCATCGAGGGCGGCTTCCACGGGCGCACCGCGGCCGCCGGCGCCGTCACCTGGGGAGCGCAGGCGAAGTGGTACGGCTTCCCGCGCACGCCGTTCGATGTGAGCTTCATCCCGCGCCGCGACCATGACGCGATTGCCACCCAGGTGACGCGCGACACGGCGGCGGTGATCGTCGAGCCGGTGCAGGGGCTCGCCGGCGCCTTCGATCTCGGCGCGCCGTTCCTCGGTGCGCTGCGGGCACGCTGCGACGAGGTGGGCGCGCTCCTCATCTTCGACGAGGTGCAGTGCGGCATGGGGCGCACCGGCGAGCCCTTCGCCGCCAACTTCTACGGCGTGCGGCCGGACATCCTCACCACCGCGAAGGCGCTCGGCAACGGCTTTCCCTGCGCTGCACTCCTCATGTCGCCCATGGTGGCCGCCTCGCTGAAAGTCGAGTCCCTCGGCACCACCTTCGGGGGCGGACCCATGGCCTGCGCGGCGATCAACGCGGTGATCGCGGCGCTGAAGGAGCAGCGGCTGCTCGAGCGCGTGCGGCACATGGGTGCCTACATCCGCCGCACCTGCATCGTGGGTCCCGTCACCGCGCACCAGGGGGCGGGGCTCCTGGTGGGGCTGCGCACCACGCGGCCGGCCAAGGAGATCCAGGCCGAGCTCCTCGAGTGCGGCATCCTGGCAGGCACCGCGGCCGATCCGCACATTCTGCGGCTGCTGCCGGCCTTCATCCTCGAACAGCAGCACGTCGACCTGCTGCGCGATGCGCTCAAGGATCTGCCCGAATGAAGCGCTTCGTGGACCTCGCGGACTGCGAGCGCGAGGAGGTGCTCTCGCTCCTCGAGCTCGCGCGGCGCCTCGAACGGAGCGGCGAGCCGCGGGCGCTCGCCGGCAAGATCCTCGGGCTGCTGTTCTTCAATCCCTCGCTGCGCACGCTCGCCTCCGCGCAGGCGGCGATGGCGCGCCTCGGCGGCAGCTCCTTCGTCATCCACCCGGGGCAGGGCAGCTGGCAGCTCGAGACCCGCCCCAACACCGTCATGGACGGCGCGGCCGCGGAGCACGTGCGCGAAGGCATCCCGGCGCTCGCCGCCTACTGCGATGCGCTCGGCATCCGCGCGTTCGCGGCCGGCAAGCACCTGGAGAGCGATCTCGCCGAGGTCACCTTCAACGCCATGGCGAGCCTCATCGACAAGCCGCTCATCAATCTCGAGTCCGCGGCGAATCATCCCTGTCAGGCGCTCGCCGACTGGAAGACCCTCGATGACCTCGGCGTGCCGCGCGGCGGGCGCTTCGTGCTGTCGTGGGCCTGGCATCCGCGCGCGCTGCCGCTGGCGGTGCCGGCCGCCGCCGTGCACATGGCGGCACTGCGCGGCATGGAGGTGGTCGTGCTGCGGCCGGAGGGCTTCGCGCTGCCCGAGCCGATCATGGAGCGCGCGCGGCGCGCCGCAGCCAGCGCCGGCGGCTCGGTGCGCGAAACCCCCTCCCGCGAGGAGGCGCTCGAGGGCGCCGAGGTGCTGTACGTCAAGGAATGGGGCGCAACCGCCTGCTACGGGGATGCCGCGGGCGACGCGCGCCTCAGGGCCGCGCTCACCGACTGGTGCATTCGCGCCGGGTGGTTCGCCCGGACGGCGCCCGCATGCCGTCTGATGCACTGCCTGCCGGTGCGGCGCAATACCGCAATCGCGGACGAAGTGCTCGACAGTCCGCGCAGCGTCGTGCAGCGCCAGGCCTACAACCGCCTGCCGGCGCAGATGGCCGTGCTCCACCGGCTGCTCAGGGACTGAATGCGCAACCCAGGGACCGCCACATGATCATGCATCGCAGCGACCAGGCTCTCGCCATCAGCGCGCTCCGCAGCGCCGCACCCTACATCCGCATGTACAAGGGCAAGACCTTCGTGGTGAAGGCCGGGGGCGGCGTGTTCGCCGACACGGCCACGACGCGCGCGCTGGTCGAGCAGATCGGCATCCTGCACTACTTCGGGGTACGCGTCGTGCTGGTGCACGGCGGCGGCCCGCAGCTCACGGAGCTCTCGGCCGCGCTCGGCGTGCCGACGCGGATGGTCGAGGGGCGGCGCGTCACCGACCAGCAGTCGATCGACGTCACGGCGATGGTGCTCAACGGGCTGATCAACACGCGCGTGCTCGGCATGTGCCGCGACCTGAACATCGACGCAGTCGGTATCAGCGGCGTGGACGCGGGTCTGGTGCGCGCGCACAAGCGCCCGCCGGTGCCCATCGGCAGTGACGGCGCGCTGGTCGACTACGGCTTCGTCGGCGACATCGACTCGGTCGACACGCGCGTGCTGGTCAAGCTGCTCGACAACGGCCTGATGCCGGTGGTCAGCCCGCTGTCGGCGGACGAGGCCGGTACCCTCCTCAACATCAACGCCGACACCGTGGCGGGCGCGATCGGCGCGGCGCTCGGCGCGGAGAAGCTGATCCTGTGCACCGGCGCGCCCGGGATCCTCGGCAGCGTCGACGACGCGCGCTCGCTCATCTCCTACACCGACCTCGCCGGGCTCGCCCGCCTGCGCGCCGAGGGGCGCATCGCCGACGGCATGCTGCCGAAGGCCAAGGCGATCGAGGACGCGATCCGCGGCGGCGTGCGGCGCGTGCACGTGGTGTCCTACCGGTCCGCGGAAGGGATTCTCGGCGAGGTGTTCACCAACGAGGGCACCGGCACGTTGATCGTCGCCGACGTCAACGCGCTCACGCCCGCCGAGCAGCAGGCCCCGGCGTGAGGCGGCTGTGGGACACGGGGGCGCCGCTCGATGCGCGCGTCCTGGAATACACCGCCGGCGAGGACTACGCGCTGGACGAGCGGCTGGTGCGCCACGATGTCGCCGCCTCGATCGCGCACGCGCAGATGCTGTGCGCGCAGGGCCTGATCAGCGCCGCCGACCTCGAGGCGATCCGCGCCGGGCTCAGCGCACTCGCCGACGAGCACGCCCGCGGACTGTGGCGGGTCGAGCTCGACGACGAGGACGGGCAGACGGCGCTCGAGCGACATCTCACCGCGCGCATCGGCCCTGCCGGCGCGCGCATCCACCTCGGACGCTCGCGCAACGATCAGGTGCTGGCGGCGCTGCGGCTCTACCTGCGCGAGGCGACGGTGGAGCTCGCCGCCGGTGCGGAAGGCTGTGCGGCGGCTCTCGAGGCACTCGCCGCGCGCGAGGCGCACACCGCGCTCCCCGGCTACACGCACATGCAACAGGCGATGCCGAGCTCGGTGTCGCTGTGGCGCGCGGCTTCGCCGCGGAGCTGCGCGACGACGCTGCAGGGCTCCGCCAGGTGCAGCGGCGCCTCGGCAAGAGCCCGCTCGGCTCCGCGGCCGGCTACGGCACCCCGGGCTTACCCATCGATCGCGAGGCAACGCGCGCGGCGCTCGGGTTCGCCGAGGTGCACCAGCCGGTGACCGCAGTGCAGCTCTCGCGCGGCAAGGCGGAGGCGCAGCTGCTCTTCGAGATCGCGCTGCTCATGCAGGACCTGTCGCGATTCGCCGCCGACGTGCTGCTGTTTGCGACCGCCGAGTTCGGCTTCATCACGCTGCCGGAGGCGTTCACCACCGGGTCCTCGATCATGCCCCAGAAGCGCAATCCGGACGTGTTCGAGCTGATCCGCGGCCGCTCGGCCACCGCGCAGGGGGCGCTGGCGGAGGCGCTCGCAGTGTGCGCCAAGCTCCCCTCGGGCTATCAGCGCGACCTGCAACTGGTCAAGGCGCCGCTGTTTCGCAGCATGGATCTGGCACTTGCGACGCTCGCCATCCTGCCGCCGGCGATTGCCGGGCTCGAGTTCCGGCCAGAGGCGATCCGAATGGACCCGGCGATCCGTGCGGCCGAGGAAGCCAACCGCCTGGCGCTCGCCGAGGGCATCCCGTTCCGCGAGGCGTATCAGCGCATCGCGGCAAGGCTCAGGAGCCCGGAGGACAGCGGCTCAACATGACGCGACTGTTGGGAATCTCCGGGGCGCTGCGCCGCGGCTCGTACAACGCCGCGCTGCTGCGCGCGGCGACCCGCCTCATGCCCGAGGACTCGATCCTCGAGGTCGCGAGCATCCGCGGCATCCCACTCTACGACGGCGACGTCGAATCGCAGGGGATTCCGGCGGCGGTCGTGCAGTTGAAGGACGCGGTGGCCGCCGCCGACGGCGTGCTGCTGGTGAGTCCCGAGTACAACAACAGTATTCCCGGAGTCTTCAAGAACACCATCGACTGGCTGTCGCGTCCGCCGGCGGACGTGAAGCGCGTGTTCAGCGGGCGGCCGTTCGCCGTCGTCGGCGCCTCCCCCGGCGGCTTCGGCACCACGCTCGCTCAGGCCGCGTGGCTGCCGGTGCTGCGCACGCTCGGCACGCAGGCCTGGTTCGGCGGCCGGCTGGCGCTAGCGCGCGCGGGCAACGCCTTCGATGAGAGCGGCAATCTCAAGGACGCGGCCGTGGAGGAGCAGCTGAAGCACTTCCTCGCCGGCTACGTCGCCTTCGTCCGGCGCGCGCCGCGCTGAGGCGCACCCGGCTGCCCGCGGCGCGGGCGGCAGAGCCGCGCGGCTCAGTCGCACGCACACTGCAGCGACTCGGGCGGCAAAGCCTGGTAGAGGTAGTGGTCGCCGGTCTCGCGGCGCAGCGCCTCGAGGCGCGCGGCCAGCGCACGGGTGAGGCCGGCATAGCGCGCCTCGCCGTAGAGATTGTGCAGCTCGTCGGGGTCGGACTTCAGGTCGTAGAGCTCGAACTCCTCGGGCGCGGTGAAGTAGTGGATGTACTTGTAGCGCTCGGTGCGCACGCCGCGGCAGGGCCGCACCTGCTCCGCGCCCGGATACTCGTAGTACTCGTAGAGCCAGTCCGCGCGCCACGGCGTGGCGGCGTCGGCGAGCAGCGGCATGAGGCTCCTGCCCTGGAGCTGCGCGTGGGGCGGCGCACCGACGAGATCGAGCAGCGTCGGCGCGAGATCGAGATTGAGAGCCATGCGCGCGGCGCTGCTGCGCGCTGCGATCCGCGGCGGATAGCGGATCATGAGCGGAATGCGGATCGACGGCTCGTACATGAGGCGCTTGTCGTAGAAGCGATGCTCGCCGAGGAAGAAGCCGTGATCCGAGCTCCACACCAGCACCGTTTCGTCCAGGATCCGCTGCCTCTCGAGCTCCGCGAGCACCTGGCCGATGTCCTCGTCGTTGGATTCGATCCCGCAGTAGTGGTCCTTGACCAGCTCCTCGAGCGAGCGCGGCGCATCGCGCTCGAGGAACTGCGCGCCGATCTTGTTGAGCGCTGCGACGACGCTGCGGGGCTTGCCGGCGTAACCGGAGAGGTACTCATCGAAGCTCGCCGGCTTCGGGATCGGCACGCCGTTGAAGTCGTTCACCATGCGCAGCGGGCGGTCGAACGGCGCGTGCGGCGCATAGAACCACAGGAACAGGCAGAAGGGGGCACGGTGCCTCTGCCTGACCCAGGCGAGCGCCTTGCGGGTCAGGAGGTCATCGACGTACTCGTGGTAGCGAAGCGGCGCACCGAAGCGGCCCCGGGCGCCCTCGACCACCACCGGGTTCTGGTAGTCGGCCTGGCCGGCGAAGCCGAAGTAGTAGTCCCAGTAGCGATCCATGAGCGCGCCCGCGACGTGCGACTTGCCGATGAAGGCGACCTCATAGCCGTGCCGCTGGATCAGATCGGTCACGAGCGGCAGGCCCTCGGGAACGCCGCGGTGCTGGTTGTCGACCGCGCCGGTGGTGTGCGAATAGAGGCCCGTGAGGACCGTGGCGCGCGCCGGCAGACACAGCGAGTTGATGCAGAACGCGTTGGCGAACACCGCGCCCTCGCGCCCGATGCGATCGATGCTCGGGGTCTTCAGCAGCCGGTTGTCGGCGGGCGAGGATTCGTCCCAGCGCGCGCCTTCGCCGAGAAAGAACACCAGATTGGGCCTGGCCTGCGACC
>JASHTN010000187.1 GCA_030040525.1 Gammaproteobacteria bacterium
GGGATGCGCCGCTGCTCGCCGATCTGCGCGATCAGCGCGCCCGAGCGCGTGTAGACGCGCAGCGGCACCTGCAGTTCGACGTTGCGCATCGCATCCGTCGAGGGGAGCGAGGTGACCAGATACACGTAGCTGCAGGCGAGCGCGTAGGCCCCGAGAAATGTGACGAGCGTCACACCGCCGGCGAGGAGGAGCAGAGCTCGAAAGTAATTCCATTTCACAAAAAACCAACTCCGTTGCTTGCGCTCGCCTCAAGGCCTATGCATAGTACCCGCCGATTCTTGGGCAAACTCACCGAAAGGTGGGGACGCAAAGCCTCCGGTCTACGGGACGCGAGTACCTATGACAGCGGGGTTGCCGGTCCGAACGTTAACGTACTCCGCCGCGCCTTGACCACGCGTACGGGGAACGCGCACTTCGGCCGAACTTCCACGCAACGCCTGCATCCTCCCGACCGCGATGCTTTTCGACGTCCCCTCGAAGAGACGTTGGACAAGGCGCGACAGCATTGGTTGATCCGAGTCCCCGCAACCCCGGGGCGTGACGCCTTCGCCACTTCGCGCGCGGCTCGCGCTTCCAGGCAGCGGTTGTGTGAGGCTGCTCACGTTCAATTTAACTTAGCGCTGATATATAGTGCGTCCCAGTCTGACACAGGGCGGTCATTTTCAGGCGTAATTCCCTGAAAAGGAAATAAAAATGTTCCTTTTGCAGCGTAAATACCGCCCCCTCCTGGGACTTGACATAACGACCTCTTCAGTCAAGCTCATCGAGCTGGCCATGGCGGGGGGGCAGTATCGCGTGGAAGCCTATGCGGCCGAGCCCACGCCGCAGAACGCGATCAACGAGAAAGCGATCGTCGACGCCGAGGCGGTCGGCGAGGCGATCCGCCGCGCGGTCAAGCGCGCGGGAGCCAAGAGCGGCGAGGTCGCGATTGCGATCTCCGGCGACGCCGCGATCACCAAGGTCATCCAGATGCCACGCTCGCTGCGCAGCAGCGACCTCGAAGCGCAGGTCGAGATGCAGGCCGACCAGTACATCCCCTTTCCGATGGACGAGGTCAGCTACGACTTCGAGGTGCTGGGGCCGAACGACAAGGACCACGACAGCAACGACGTGCTGCTGGTCGCGACCCGCACCGAGAACGTCGAGCAGCGCCAGGCGGCGGTCAAGGCGGCAGGCCTCGGCGCCAAGATCGTGGACGTCGAGGCGTTCGCGCTCGAGAACGCCTGCAAGCTGATGACCCATCAGATGCCCGATGGCGGCATCGACCGCACCATCGCCGTGGCCGACTTCGGCGCGAGCAGCACGACCTTCAGCGTGCTGCGCAATCTCAAGGTGGTGTACACGCGCGACTTCGCCTTCGGCGGCCAGCAGCTCACCGAGGAGATCATGCGCACCTACGGGCTCGCCATGGAGGAGGCGGGGCGCGCCAAGAAGGAAGGCGGGCTGCCCGGCAACTATCAGTCCGAGGTGCTCGATCCCTTCATCGACGACATGACCCAGCAGGTCAGTCGCTCGCTGCAGTTCTACCTGGCCTCCGGCTCCGGACGCGAGCAGCCGGAGAAGATCCTGGTGTGCGGCGGTTGCGCGAATATTCCCGGCGTGGCGGAGGTGATCGCCAGCCGCGTCGGCATTTCCGCCGATAAAGGCGATCCGCTCGGGCAGATGAAGTTGTCCTCGCGCGCCAAGGCCCAGGCGGTGCAGCGCGATGCCACGGCGCTGCTGACGGCGTGCGGGTTGGCACTGCGGAGTTTCGACTGACATGCCACGCATAAACCTGCTTCCCTGGCGTGAGGGTCAGCGCAAGGAGCGCAAGCTGGCGTTCCTGGTGGCGCTCGGCGTAGCGGCGATCGCCGCGATCGTCACGACCTTCGCCGTCTACCTGATGTTCGACTCCATGATCTCCGGGCAGGAGCGCCGCAACGCGATGCTGCGCACCCAGATCAAGCTGCTCGACAAGCAGATCGAGGAGATCAACAGTCTCGAGAGCGAGAAGCAGAAGTTCATCGCCCGCATGGAGATCATCGAGAAGCTGCAGCGCTCCCGGCCCGAGATCGTGCATGTGTTCGATCAGATCGTGAAGACGCTGCCCGACGGGGTCTACCTCACCGGCGTGCAGCAGGTCGGCAGCGGCGCCGTCAGGCGCCTGAAGTTCGAGGGCGTGGCGCAGTCGAGCACCCGCGTCTCGACCTTCATGCGCAACATCGACGCCTCGCAGTGGCTGCGCAATCCGGAGCTCGAGGTGGTGCAGACCGGCAAGGGACCGGGTTCGAGCTTCACGTTGACCGCGGACGAGGCGCCGGCTGCGGACACCGACGAGAGCAGCGGCCCCGGCCCGGGCGCAGGCGCCGCGCGCAACAAGATCCGCAAGGCGAGCCTCTACGACGATTCGGGGGCGCGACAATGAACCTGTGGGAAGAGATCCAATCGCTCGATCCGCGCGACCCGGGGCGCTGGCCGCTGCCGTTCCGGGCCGGCGCGGTGGTGCTGGCGTTCGTGGCGCTCGCGGTGGCGCTCACCTACTTCTTCGTCTGGAGCGCGCAGCGGCCCGAGCTGCAGCAGCGTCAGGCGGAGGAGGACAAGCTGCGCCAGGAGTTCAGGGACAAGCACTCCAAGGCCGTGAACCTCGAGGTCTACAAGCAGCAGCTCAAGGACATCGAACGCTCCTTCGGCGCACTGCTGCGCCAGCTCCCCGGCAAGACCGAGGTGCCGAGTCTGCTGATCGACATCTCGCAGACGGGACTCGCCGCGGGGCTCCAGGAGAAGCTGTTCGAGCCGCAGCCCGAGGTGCGCAAGGAGTTCTACGCCGAGAAGCCCATCAAGATCCGCCTGAGCGGCAGCTACCACCAGTTCGGCGAGTTCGTGAGCGGCATCGCCGCGCTGCCGCGCATCGTCACGCTCGACGACATCAAGATTACGCCCGACAGCAAGGACGCCTACGACCAGCTGTCCATGGAGCTCACCGCCAAGACCTACCGCTATCTCGACGAGGACGAGATCGCGGCGGCGGCGGCCGAGGCGGACAAGAGCAAGGGCGGCGTGCACCGTCCTGCGCCGCGGCCGACGGGTTGAGGCATTCGTATGCATAAGCGCACATTCCGCTCGCGAATGCGTTTCCTTGCCGTGGCGGCTGCCTGCCTCGGCTACGGGCTGCTCAGCGCCTGCTCGAGCGCCGACGAGGATCTGCAGCGCTTCATCGAGGACACGAAGAAGGAGCCGGGCGGGCGCGTCGAGCCGTTGCCCGAGATCAAGCCCTACGAGACCTTCGTGTACGCCGACTCGGACATGCGCTCGCCGTTCATGCCGAGCTCCCCGGGCGGCGGTCCGGGCAGCGTGCGGCCGGATTCCAAGCGCAACCGCGAGTTCCTCGAACAGTTCTCGCTCGACACATTGAAGATGGTCGGCACGCTCAGGCTCGGCGGCCAGATGTATGGCCTCGTGCAGACCAAAGACGGCCTGGTGCACCGCGTGACCGTCGGCGAGCACTTGGGCCAGGCCGAAGGGCGGATCACGGACATCACGCCCGCGAAGATCAGTCTCATCGAGATCGTTCCGGACAGCCTCGGCGGGTACATGGAGCGGCCCGCGGCGCTCGCCCTCAACGAGTAAGGTCCAGCAGGGGGGTTACTCCAAATGCATGCGTCCAGTCTGATCAAACGACTCTTCGGCCCGGCCGTCTGGCTGGTGCTCGCAGGAGTCCTCGGAATGCTCCAGGGCGCGCCAGCGCTCGCCCAGGATCAGCCGAGCCTGCAGGCGATCGATGTGCAGCCCCTGCCCGGACAGCAGCTGCAGCTGACGATGCGCCTGTCGGGCCCGGCGCCGCAGCCGCTGTCGTTCACCATCGACAACCCGGCGCGCATCTCCTTTGATCTGCCGAATACCACGCTCGCGCTGCCCTCGCGCCGCATCGACGTGCACGCCTCGGGGCTCGACACCATCCTCGCCGCGGAGACCAAGGACCGCACGCGCGTGGTGCTGAACCTCGACAAGCTGGTGCCGTACGACGCGCACGTGAGCGGTAACAACGTGATCGTCATGCTGGGCAGTGGCGCAACGGGCGGCGCGGCGACTGCGGCCGCGACTGCCGCGGCGACCGCCCCGGCAATGGCTGCCGGCGGCAGCATGAGCGCGCCGCGCGAGCTGCGGGCCATCGACTTCCGGCGCGGTACCGACGGAGCCGGCCGCGTGATCGTCAAGCTGTCCGACCCGCACATCCACATCAGCCTGCATCAGGTGGGCAACCAGATCGTCGTCGACTTCAGCGACGCGACCGTGCCGGCGAACCTGGTGCGGCGCTACGACGCGACCGATTACGGCACGCCGGTCTCGGGCTTCGACGTCAGCCGGGTGGGCGAGGGCTCGCGCATCGCGATCAGCGCCAACGGCGACTTCGAGCAACTCGCCTACCAGTCCGACGACCAGTATGTGGTGGAGGTGGCGCCGCGCCGCAAGGCGAACGTCGCGCAGGACGACAAGCCGGTCTACACCGGTGAGCGGCTGACGCTCAACTTCCAGGACATCGACACGCGCGCGGTGCTGCAGCTGCTCGCCGATGCCAGCGGCCAGAACATCGTGGTGAGCGACTCGGTCTCGGGCAACGTGACGCTGCGCCTGCAGAACGTGCCGTGGGACCAGGCGCTCGACATCGTGCTGCGCACCAAGGGCCTCGACAAGCGCCGGCAGGACAACGTCATCATCGTGGCGCCGCAGGCGGAGCTCGC
>JASHTN010000188.1 GCA_030040525.1 Gammaproteobacteria bacterium
CTGCAGCCGCTCCTCGAGCGCGTGCGGGCCCTGCCGGAGGGAGTGCAGCCGCTGGCCCTCGCGGGGGCGCGCCGGACACTCGACTATCAGGACCCGGAGTATGCGGCGCTCTACCTTACGCGGCTCGAGCGCATCGCGGCCCTCGATGCGAAAGTGCCGGCTGAGGGCTGCCGTCTGACCGAGGCTACGGCGCGCGGGCTCGCGCTCTGGATGAGCTTTGAGGACACGATCCGGGTTGCCGAGCTCAAGACGCGCGCGGCGCGCTTCGAGCGGGTCCGCCATGAGATCCGCGCGCAGCCCGGACAGCTCTGGGGCATCACGGAGTTCATGCGGCCGCGCGTTCAGGAGCTGGCCGGCACTTTGCCTGCAGGGCTCGGAGCCTGGGTGCTGCGCTCGGCGCGCCTCTCGCGCTGGCTCGGACGGTGGACGGGCGGCAAGCAGATCCGCACCGGCACGGCGCGCGGCTTCCTGCTCCTCTATGCGCTGGCGGGCCTGAAGCGCTGGCGGCGCGGAACGCTGCGCTACAGGGAGGAGAACGCGCGGATCGAGGCGTGGCTGGCCTCGATCGAGCATCAGGCAGCCGCAGCGTACGCGCTGGCGGTCGAGCTCGCGCGCGCCCAGCGGCTCATCAAGGGCTACGGCGAGACGCACGAGCGCGGCTGGCGCAACTTCTGCACGCTCATGCGGCAGCTCGAGCGGCTCGCCGCGCGGGCTGACGGGGCGGCGATCCTCTCGCGCCTGCAGGAGGCGGCGCTGGCCGACGAGGAGGGCCAGGCGCTGTCGCGCGAGATCGCGGCGCTCGGCGCTGCCGCATGACGGCCCCGGTTGTTGCACGGCTGAAACCCTGTCTCGTGACGCTCAAGGGCGGCCGGACCTACTTCTGGTGCCGCTGCGGCCGCTCGGCCAATCAGCCCTTCTGCGACGGGTCCCACCAGGGCACGGGCTTCGAGCCGTTGCAGGTGGCGCTGCGCGAGGACGAGGAAGTGCTGCTCTGCGGCTGCAAACACACCGGCGGTGCGCCCTTCTGCGACGGCACGCATACCAACCTGCCGGGCGGCTCGCCGCTCGACGATCCGCGGAGCGCCGAGAACCTGCGCATCCCGCGCGTCACGCACCGCGAGGGTCCGCGCGCGCGCCTGAACGGCGGCTGTTATGTAGTCTCGCCGGCGCTCGCCGAGTGGCAGCGGCGCGGCGCACTGCGCTACAGCTGCCTAGTCAACGGTGAGCTGGGCGCGCTTTATCAGACGCAGGTGCTCCTCGAAGTGAGCGGCGGTGCATCACCGGTGCTGTCGTTCGGTAAGCGCGAGGTGATCCTGTTCGTGGCGGACGGGACTGGCACCGTCGACATCTCCGGGCGGGAATTCACCGTGGCTGCGACCGACGGCGTTTACGTCCGGCCCGGCGAGGCGCTGCAGCTCGCCGCGCGCGGCGCGGCGGCGCTCCGGGTATTTGCGCTCGCCTGTCCGCTCGGCGAGCTCGAGTGGCCGGCCGGCATGCCGGCCAACTTCGATCACGGCTTTCCACAGCGCGTGGTGTCGGTCGACGCCGCGCAGCGCATCGCGACGGGCCCGCGCTATTTCCAGATCCTGGTCGACAAGCGGATCGGCTCCCGGGTCATTACGCAGTTCATCGGCCACATCCCGCGGTCGAAGGCCGCGCCCCACCGGCACCTGTACGAGGAGGCGATCATCGTGCTGTCGGGCGAGGGCTGCATGTGGACCGAAGACCGCAAGGCGCACGTCGCTGCGGGCGACGTCATCTTCCTGCCCCGCAAGCAGCTGCACTCACTCGAGGCGACTTCCGCCGGCGGCATGGACGTCGTCGGCGTGATCTGTCCCGGGGACAATCCGAGCATCACCTATTGAGCCTCGACTCGATCAGCGAGCGTGAAGGCGGCCTGCGGCGCAGCCTGGGCCCGACGCAGATCGTCATGATCGGGCTCGGTGGGGCGATCGGCACCGGGCTCTTCATGGGCAGCGGGCTCGCCATCGGCTATGCGGGACCTGCGGTGATCCTCAGCTACGGGCTGGCGGGATTCGTGGCGCTGGTGATGGTCTTCAGTCTCTCCGAGATGGCCGTCGTGCACCCGGCCGCCGGCTCCTTTGGCACCTATGCCGAGATGTACCTCAATCCCTGGGCGGGGTTCGTCGTGCGCTACACCTACTGGGTCGGGCAGGTGATCGCGATCGGTGGCGAGGCGGTGGCGGCGGGCCTCTACATGCGCTTCTGGTACCCGGGCGTACCGGTGTGGATGTGGGCGCTCGGCTTCGGGATCGTGCTGCTGTATCTCAACTCACGCTCGGTGAGCAATTTCGGCACGGTCGAATCCTGGCTCGCGCTCATCAAGGTGGCCGCGATCGTGCTCTTCATCATCCTCGGGACCGCCGGAATTCTCGGTCTCGGCCGCCCCGCCGTCGGCTTTCACAATCTCGCCGGCCTTCCGGGCGGCTTCATGCCACAGGGCCTCTCGGGGGTGTGGCGGGCGGTGATCGTCAGCATCTTCGCCTTCTACGGCATCGAGGTGATCGCCGTCACCTCGGGTGAGGCGCAGAACCCGCGCGTCTCGATTCCCGCGGCGCTGCGCAGCATGCTGCTCAGGCTGTTTCTCTTTTATGTGCTCGCCGTGGGCGTCATCGTCACCACGGTGCCGTGGACCGCAACCGGGGTGCAGGTGGTGGCGCAGAGCCCCTTTGTCACTGTGTTCCAGCATTCCGGCATCCGCCATGCCGCCGGCATCATGAACTTCGTGGTGATCAGCGCGGCGCTCTCCAGCATGAACACCAACATCTACCTGTGCGCGCGCATGCTGTTCTCGCTGTCGCGCGGCCGCTATGCGCCGCGCCTCCTCGGCACCTTGAGCGCCAGCGGCGTCCCGGTCGCGGCCATCCTGACCTCCGGCGCCTGCATCCTGGTGGCGGCCGCGGTGTCGATCTTCACCCCCGACGCTTACGCTTATCTCCTCGGGGTCGCGCTGTTCGCCGGGATTCTCGTCTGGATGTTCATTCTCGCCAGTCATCTGAGCTTCAGGCGCCGGCACCGCCGGGCGCAGCTGCCGGTGCGCATGCCGCTCTTTCCGTGGATGCAGTGCGCCGGGCTGCTGGTGCTCGCGGCCGTGCTGGTCACCATGGGATTGGATCCCAAGCTGTACGTCTCCTGGGTGTACGGCATTCCCTGGCTGCTGCTGGTCAGCGGCGCCTACTTCCTCCGGAAGATGCGCCGTCGCAGCGCGCTGCCCGCGCAAGGCGCCCTGAATGAGTGAGGCAGCGAGGCGCAATACCGCGCCGGATTTCAAAGCGCTGCGGGGCCGTTTCCCGGTGCTCGCGCGCAAGACCTACCTCAACAGCGGCTCCTACTGTGCGCTCGCCGGGAGCGTGCGCCAGGCGATCAACGCCTATATGGAGGACCGGCTGCTCGTGGGGGCGAACTGGGACGTCTGGGTGACAAAGAACGAGGCGGTGCGGGCCGCCATGGCACGGGTGCTGCGGGCGAGTCCCGAGGAGATCGCGGTGACCGCCTCCGCCTCCGCAGGCCTCAACGCGCTCGCCAGCGCGCTCGATTTCACCGGCCCGCGCAACAAGGTCGTGGTCAGCGACTTCGAGTTCCCGACCAACGCCCAGATCTGGCACGCCCAGGAGCCGCGCGGCGCGCGCGTCGTGCACGTGCCGCGCGCGCCCGACGGCTACATACCGCTGGAGCATTTCGCGCAGCTGATCGATGACGCGACGCAGCTCGTGGCCGTCACCCACGTGTGCTTCCGTAACGGCGCCCGGCTCGACATCCCCGGCATCGTGGCTCTCGCGCACGCCCGCGGCGCCCGGGTGCTGCTCGACTGCTACCAGGCGGTCGGTGCCCTGAGCGTCGACGTGCGCGCCCTCGATGTCGACTTCGCCGTCGGCGGCATGCTCAAGTACCTGCTGGGAACGGCCGGCATCGGCTTCCTCTACGTGCGCGGCGCGCTGATCCCGGCCCTGCTACCGACCAACTCGGGCTGGTTTGCGCAGGAGCGGATCGCCGCCATGGACATCAGCGCCAACCGGCCGTCGCCGACGGCGCGGCGCTTCGAGGCGGGCACCCCGCCGGTCGTGAACTGCTATGCCGCCGCGGCGGGCCTCGACATCATCCTCGAAGTGGGTACCGATGCGATCGAGGCGCGCGTGCGGGAACTGACACGGCGTTGCATGAGGGGCCTCGAGCGCATCGGCTGGCCGAGCGTCACGCCCGCCGAGGACGCGCGCCGCGGCCCGATGGTCGCCGTTGCCGCGCGCGATGCGGCGCAGCTGTTCGCGCGGCTGATGGAGCAGGATATCGTCACCAGCTTCCGTGACGCGAACATCCGCGCCACGATTCACTTTTACAATTGCGAAGACGATATCGACGCTTTCCTCGCCGCGATGCGCCGCCATCGCGACGCGTTTCACCCCGGCACGGCGCAGTCGGCCGTCTGAAGCCGCCCCGGACCGGCCAGAGAGCAGGCCCGACCGGAGGGGGTCCGCCGCTCCTGCCACGCCAAAGCCCCTGCCATAGAGTTCTCGTGCGGGTGCCGGTACCCTTGTCGGTTGACCCGGGCCGGGCGCGGATGGGGATAGGGGATGGCACAGGGCGGACATACCACGGTCATTCAGCGCGTGCTCGAGCGGCGCGCGCAGAAGCCGCCGACCACGGAGGAGGGCACGACGGCGACCGTCGCGGTGATGGTGCGCGTGCTGCCGCCGCCCAAGGCGCTGCTCGCGTTCCAGGAAGCTCCGCTGCGTGGGTACATGGAGCGGCGCATCCGCCCGGACCAGCTCGACTTCGAGTCGGTCGCCGACGAGTCGGAGGCGCTGCGCCGCTTCACCGCCGAGTTCCGCGCCGTCGTGCTCACCGACAATCCCGAGCTCATCCGCAAGCTCCGGGCACAGTCGGCCGCGCGCGCCCCCTACATCGTGTACGTCGCCGAGGTCGATGAGGCCGCCGAGCGCGAGACGGGTCTTGCCGCCGGCGCGGACGCGAGCATCGGGCGGCGCGTCTCGGACCGCGAGTTCGACGCGCAGATCGGGGCCGCCCGGCGCATCGCGGAGCTCGAGGCGGTGCTGCGCATCACGCTGGCGGAGAACCGCAAGCTCTCGGCGACCGACGATCTGACGCGGGTCGCGAGCCGGCGTTTTTTCGGCAAGCACTTTCCCCGCGAGGTCGACCGCGCCGGCCGCTATGGGCGGGCGCTGTCGCTCATTCTCTGCGACATCGACCACTTCAAGAGGATCAACGACACGCTCGGGCACTCCGCCGGTGACGACATCCTCAGGCAATTCGGTCCGCGGCTGCAGCGCGGCCTGCGCGCAGGCGTGGACTGGGTGGCGCGCATCGGCGGCGAGGAGTTCGCCGTCGTCATGCCGGAGACGGCCTACGAGGCCGCACTCGAGGTCGCGCGCAAGCTCAGGGCCGGCATCGCCCATACCCCCTTCAAGGTTGACAAGAAAGGCATCGATGTCACGGCGAGCTTCGGGCTGTGCGGTCTCGACCAGGTGCCCGCGCGCGAGTCGCACCTGGCCCAACGGGTGCTCAAGATTGCGGACGCCGCGCTCTATCGCAGCAAGAACGACGGCCGCAACCGCGTCACCGCCACGCACCTGAAGACCAAGAGCTGAGGGCCTCAGCGGCGCACGAGCCGGCGTGCATCCAGGGTGGCGGGGCCGCCGAGCGCGCTATTGGCAGGTGCGCGGTGTCCGGCGCCTGCGGCCACGGGCAGTCCCCCGGCAATACCCCGTGCGAGGGCCGGCCGGGCAACGGACAGCGCGCTCAGCGGTACCGTCCAGCGCAGTGGCGCGGGTATCGGACGCGCACCTCCAGCCGCCGGGGCGCGTGCACGAACCGGCGCCGGGGAGACATGCGGCGGCCGCGCGAGCCTTGGGGCAAGGGTGACGGGGTGCGTCCGGGCCTGAGGCGGAGCGCGCGCGGGGTCACGCGCACCGGCAGAGCTCGCGGCGAGCAGCGCGAGCAGACCGCAGACGAAGGCGCGGGATTCAGGGCGCATGGAGTGAGGTCTCCTCGCGGTCTTCGCGGCCGAGGAACACGACGCGCAGCGGAGGCACGGCAAGCAGCAGCATCACGGGTCCAAGCAGCATGCCGCCCACGATCACGATGGCGAGCGGGCGCTGCACCTGGCTGCCGATCCCGTGGGACATGGCCGCCGGCAGCAGCCCGATGCAGGCCGAGAGGCTCGTCATGAGCAGCGGGCGCATGCGGCTGCTGGCCGCGCGGTACATGGCCGCCGCGGGCGCGAGCCCGCGCTCGCGCGCCTGGTTGTAGAAGGTGAGCATCAGGATGCTGTTCATCACCGATACGCCGAACAGCGAGACGAAGCCGATTGCCGCCGAGATGCTGAAGGGCTGACCGGTGATCCACAGCGCCCACACCCCGCCGACGACTCCGACGGGGATGCCGGCGAGCGACAGCAGCGTGTCGCGCAGCGAATTGAAGAGCGCATACAGCAGGATGACGATCAGCATGAGACTCACCGGCACGATCCACTCCAGGCGCTGCTTCGCCTGCTGCAGGTCCTCGAACTCCCCCGACCACACGATGCGGTAGCCGGGCGGCAGCGCCACGTTGCGCGCGATGCGCGCCTGCGCCTCGCCGACCGCGCTGCCGAGGTCGCGACCACGCACGCTGAATTTCACCGGTATGAAGCGCACCATGGTCTCGTGGTAGATCCAGGACGCACCGGTATCGAGCGAGATGCTGGCGAGCTCGCGCAGCGGCACGTAGCCGGTGGTGCCGCCTGGGGTCGTGTAGCCCACCTTGAGGTCGCCGATCCTGGCCATGCTGTCGCGGTACTCGGGCGGGTAGCGCACCACCAGGTTGAATTCGCGGTCGCCCTCGAGCACCTGGGTGGCAATGGTGCCGCCGAGCGCCGCCTGGACCACCGTATTGACGTCGCCGGTGTTGAGGCCATAACGCGCGATCTTCTCGCGGTCGATGCGGATGTCGAGGTTCGGCTGGCCGAGCACCGGGAAGATGCCGAGGTCGGTGATGCCCCGCACCTGGCTCATCTGCTCCTGCACCTGGTGAGCGAGCTTCTCCAGCACCGCGAGGTTGGTGCCGAGGATCTTCACCGAGTTCGCACCCTTCACTCCCGAGACCGCCTCCTCGATGTTGTCCTGGATGTACTGCGAGAAGTTGAACACCACGCCGGGCAGGACGTCGTGGAATTCCCGCTCCAGCTCGTCGGTAAGCTTCTCCTTGGTCATGCCGCGCTCCCATTGACCGAGCGGCTTCAAGGGCGCGAACAGCTCGACGTTGGAGAACGGTGAGGCGTCGGTACCATTATCCGGACGGCCGTGCTGCGAGGTGACCGTGATCACTTCGGGGTGATGCAGCAGGATGAGGCGCATCTTGCGCGTCGCGGCCTCGCCCGCCGCGAGCGACAGCGTGGTGGGCATCGAGGCGCGGATCCAGAAGTTGTTCTCCTCCAGCGCCGGCAGGAACTCGCTGCCGAGCCGCGGCGCGATCACTCCAAGCGTGACGACGAGCAGCGCCAGCTCCGCGCCTACGACCCACCAGCGACGCTCGAGGGCGAAGCGCAGCGCCGGGTCGTACAGGCGGTGCAGGAAGCGCACCACGGCGGTCTCGGCTTCCTGGAGCTGCGCGGGGAGCAGCATGTAGTTGAGCACCGGCGTCACCGTGAAGGTGGCGATCAGCGCCCCGGCGAGCGCGTAGCCGTAGGTGCGCGCCATCGGGCCGAAGATCTGCCCCTCGACGCCCTGCATGGTGAAAAGCGGCACGAAGCCCGCCGCGGTGACCAGCGTCGAGAACAGAATCGCCCGGTCGACCTGCAGCGCGCTCACGAGAATCAGCCGCAGCCGCTCGTTCCAGCCATCGGGCTGCGTCTCGCGTGCGCTGGTGGGGTCGGCGCCGTAGAAGCCGCCGCTGAGCCGCGCGAGCAGCGTGTCGCGCTCGGCGCGCGGGCGCTGCAGGTTGCGGAACACGTTCTCGGTGAGAATCACCGCCGAGTCGACGATGATGCCGAAGTCGACCGCACCGATCGACAGCAGGTTGGCACTCTCGTGCTGCCACACCAGCAGGATCAGGGCGAAGAACAGCGCGAACGGGATGTTGACGCCCACCACCACCGCGCTTCGCAGGTTGCCGAGGAACAGCCACTGCACGAGAAATACGAGCAGCACGCCGAATACGAGGTTGTGCACCACCGTGTGGGTGGTGAGCGCGACCAGATGGCCACGGTCATAGAACGGCACCACCTTGACGCCCGGCGGCAGGCTGCCGTCGTGGTTCATCTGCGCGACTTCCGCCTGGACGAGCGGCAGTACCTCGGAGGTCTGCCTGGTGCGGGTCATCACCACGATCGAGCCGACGACGTCGTCGTCGTGGTCCTTGCCGAAGATGCCGAGCCGCGGCTCGTGCGTGACCAGCACGCGCGCCACGTCTTTCACCTGCACGGGCACGCCGTTGTACTCCCCGAGCACCACCTTCTCGATGTCGCCGACGTGGTAGCCCTGGGTGAGGTCCTCGCTGCCGCCGTCGTCGATCAGCCCGAGGCCGCGGATGTTGATCGACTGCTGGCCGACGGCGATCTCGCGGCCGCCGACGTTGATGTTGGCGTTGCCGAGCGCGGTGAGCAGCTGCGGCACGGTGAGGCCGAAGGCCTCGAGCTTGTACGGATCGGCCTCGACCTCGAATTCCTTGATGAGGCCGCCCCAGCTGTTGATGTTGATGACGCCGGGAATCGTCGAAAGCCGCCGCAGTACGATCCAGTCCTCGATGGTGCGCAGGTCGGTGAGCGAATAGCGGCTCGGGCCCTGGACGGTGTAGCGGTAGATCTCGCCGCTGCCGCTGTTCTGGTTCACCTGCGGGATCTGTCCCCCGGGGAGCGTGACGTTCTGCTGCAGAGCGAGGGTGGCCTGCGCGTAGGCGAAGTTGTAGTCGACGCCCCACTTGAACACCACCCGGATGAAGGCCAGGCCGTAAAAGGAGGTGGAACGGATTACCTGCACGCCGGGGGTCGCGTACAGCGCCACTTCCATCGGAATGGTGTAGTAGCGCTCGATCTCCTCGGCCGAGAGCCCGGGCCCCTCGGCGGTGACCTCGAGGATCACGGGTGTCGGGTTCGGATAGGCCTCGATGTTGATCACCTCGAAG
>JASHTN010000189.1 GCA_030040525.1 Gammaproteobacteria bacterium
CAGCAGCTTGAGGTAGAGCAGCTTGGGGTTGAGGTTGGAGATCACGGCGGCCGCGCGCAGCGTCTCGCCGGACTCGGTGACGACGCCCGCCGCGCGTCCGCCCTCGACCAGCACCTCGCGCACCGGCGTGCCGACGCGGAGCACGGCGCCGCGCGCCGCAGCCGACCTCGCCATCGCCTGAGTGATGGCGCCCATGCCGCCGATGGCGTGGCCCCAGACCCCGCGCTTGCCGTTCACTTCGCCGAACACGTGGTGCAGCAGCACGTAGGCGGAGCCCGGGGTGTAGGGGCTCGCGTAGTTGCCGACCACCCCGTCGAAGCCGTAGACGGCCTTGATGGGATCGCTCTCGAACCAGTTGTCGAGATAGTCACCGGCCGACATGGCGAAGAGGGACAGCAGCGCGCGCCGCAGCGACATGTCGAGCCGCCGCAGCCGCCCGCCGACCCGCGCCGCGCGCACCAGCTCGGGTAGCGCGCTGCGCCAGCTGCCTGCCACCGCGTTCGGCGGCGTCGTCAGCACCAGGTCGCGCAGCACGTCCGCGATGGCATCGAGGCGCTCGCCGTAGTCCGCGAGGCGCGCGGCATCGCGCGACGAGAAGCGCGCGACCTCCTGTTGGGTGCGCCCGGGACCGGTCAGGAGGTACCGGCCGTCGTCGGTGGGCAGGAAGTTGGCACAGCGCCGCTCGACCACGCGCAGCCCGTGGGCGTTGAGGTCGAGGTCCGCGATCACCTTGGGATTGAGGAGCGAGACCGTGTAGGAGGCGACCGAGTTGCGGAATCCGGGATGAAACTCCTCCGTGACCGCAGCCCCGCCGACGACGTCGCGGCGCTCGAGGACGGTGACCGCGAGCCCCGCGCCCGCGAGGTAGGCGGCGCACACCAGGCCGTTGTGCCCGCCGCCGATGATCAGCGCATCGCAGCGCGCGCCCGCGGCGCGCTCAGGCACGGGTCCAGCCGCGCGGCGGCGGGTGTGGCAGGGCGCTCTCGGGAATCAGGCCGCGCATGCGGCGCGCGAAGCTGCGCAGGCACGCCTCGCCGTGGCTCAAGGGACCCATGGTGTAGCTGCTCGAGGCCATGCCGGCCTGCACCCGCTCGATCAGCGCCTTGTCCTCGAGGCTGACGCGGCGGTTGATGCGCCAGTTGAGATAGCGCGCGGCGCGCATCTCGCGCCGCTCGTCCGGGTGCACGTAGGCGATCTCGCGGATCAGCGTCTCGGTGGGCGAGACCGGCAGGAACTGCATGAAATCGATCTGGTCGGGATAGACATCGAAAGCCAGGTTCGGCCAGAGCTTGAAATACGTCCAGAGCCGCTGCCGCTCGGGCGGCAGCCCCGGCACCGGCGGCAGCAGGTGCTGGTAGAGCCGCTCGGACCAGTTGCGCGAGGGCACATCGCGCAGCTGTCCCCACATCTTGTCGATCCACGGCTGCGCGTCGATACCGTAGCCCTGACCGAACAGGCGCGTCAGCCCGGGGTGCGCCACGGTGATGTGCAGGCCGTCGGAGTAGTTGTCGGCGACGTTCTTCCAGTTGACGGCGCGCGGCCGCAGCGTGACCCGCCCCTGCGGCACGAGCTCCTCGAAGCGGTAAGCGGCGAGCTCCTCGAGGTAGGGCGCGGCCATCTCGCGCACGCTCGGCAGTCCCGGCGCGAAGCGCACGAAGACGAACCCCATGAAGACTTCGTGCTCGAGGGCCACCAGACCGTGGCGCGCGGTGTCGAGCCCGGCGAAAGCCTCGCGGCCCGGCACCCCGATCAGGCGGCCGTCGAGCGCGTACGTCCAGGCGTGGTACGGGCAGGTGATGCGCCGCCCGCAATGCCCGCGCGGCCCGTCGAGCAGCCGTGCGGCGCGGTGCCGGCAGACGTTGTGAAAGGCGCGCAGCGCCCCGCTCTCATCGCGCAGCACCACCACCGACTCGCCGAGGAACTCAAAAGTATGGAAGTCCCCGGCACGCGGCACGTCGCTCACGTGGCACACCAGCTGCCAGCTGGTGCGGAAGACCGCCTGCCGCTCGCGCTCGAAAAATTCCGCGTCGCGGTAGATCCAGGCGGGTAAGCTCAGATTATCCGCATCCGCGGGGGCCAGGGGATCGACTCGTTGCAGTGGCGTAGGCTTCATGCGGGCTGAGCCCGGGTGTCGGAGGGCGGCGCGCCGCGCCGCGTGCGGACGCTATTGAACGATCGTACAACAACATGAGCGGACCCCGCAAGGTCGGCCCGGTGCTCGCCACCGTCCTGGTCGCGGGCAACATGATCGGCTCGGGCATCTACCTGCTGCCGGCAACACTCGCCGCCGTCGGCAGCATCACCATCAGCGGCTGGGTGATCGCCATGCTGGGCGCGCTCGTGCTGGCGGCGGTGTTTGCCAAGCTCGCCCAGCTCGTGCCCGCGGCCGGCGGCCTGTGCGCCTACGCGGGTGAGGCGCTCGGACCCTACATGGGCTTCCAGGCGAGTGCCGTCTACTGGTTCAGCTGCTGGCTGACGAATCTCGCGATCGCGGTAGCGGCCACGGGCTACCTCGCGGCCTTCCTGCCGGGGCTCACCGCGCCCCTGCCCGCCACGCTGACGACGGTGGCGCTCATCTGGGTGTTCACGCTGCTCAACATCGCCGGTCCCCGCGCCGTGTGCCAGCTCGGCTGGGTGGCGATCACGCTCGGACTCGTGCCGATCCTGCTGGTGGCACTCGGCGGCTGGTGGCGCTTCGATCCGCAGCTCTTCCGCGCCTCCTGGAACGTACAGCACCTGCCGGCGTGGCGCGCGGTGCCCGACTCGCTGGTGCTGGTGTTCTGGGCATTCACGGGACTCGAGAGCGCCTCGATTGCGACCAGCGTCGTCGAGAATCCGCAGCGCAACGTGCCGCTGGCCACCGTCGGCGGAGTGCTGCTCGCGGGCGCGGTCTATATCAGCGCCTGCAGCGTGATCATGGGGCTGATTCCTGCGCCGCGGCTGGCGACCTCGACCGCGCCGTTCGCCGACGCGGTGCACGTCATGCTCGGCGCGACGGCCGGTCTCGGCGTGGCGCTCGCCGCGCTGGTCAAGCTGAGCGGCTCGCTCGCCGGCTGGGTACTCGTCAGCGCGCAGCTGGGCGCCGCGGGCGCGGCCCACGGCCTCTTCCCCCGCGTCTTCGCGCGGCTCGACCGGCGCGGCGTGCCGGTGCCGGGACTGCTGATCATCGCGGCGCTGAGCAGCGTGCTGGCCTTCGCCAGCATGTCCGCGACCCTCGCCGGGCAGTTCGGCAAGCTGATCGAGGTCACGACCATCCTGACACTGCTGGTGTACCTTTACGCCTGTGTCGGCGTGTGGCACTACGCGCAGCTGCCGACGACCGCCCCGGAGGCACGCGCGCAGCTGCGGCGCTATCAGCCGCTCGCGCTGCTCGCCATGTTGTTCTGCCTGGTGCTGATCATCCGCTCGGACGCGACGCTGCTGGCGCTGGCCGCCATCACGGTGTTCCTCACCTATCCGCTCTACCCGTTTGTGATGAAACGGGGGCCGCGCATCGGGCAGCCCCCGCCCAAGGGCGCTTGCGCCTTTAAATCAGACGCTTAGGAAGGATTTCGACGCGCGCTCGAGCGTTCTGCTACCCTGCGCACCTTTTTCGCAGGCCGCATCCGCAACGCCGCGGCGAGCTTCCCGCAGCGCCACCGACGCGCATCCCATGAACCGCCCCATCCGCAACATCGCCATCATCGCGCACGTCGACCATGGCAAGACCACGCTGGTCGACTGCCTGCTGAAGCAGTCCGGCACCTTCGCCGCCCATGAGCGCCCCGGCGAGCGCATCATGGATTTCAACGACATCGAGCGCGAGCGCGGCATCACCATTCTCGCCAAGAACTGCGCCATCGAGTACGGCGGGACGCGCATCAACATCGTCGATACGCCCGGACATGCCGACTTCGGCGGCGAGGTCGAGCGCGTGCTGTCCATGGTCGACGGCGTGCTGCTGCTGGTGGATGCGGTGGAGGGCCCGATGCCGCAGACGCGCTTCGTGACGCGCAAGGCGCTCGCGCAGGGCCTGAAGGCGATCGTGGTGGTCAACAAGATCGACCGGCCGGGGAGCCGTCCGGCCTGGGTCATCGACCGCACCTTCGACCTCTTTGACCGGCTCGGCGCGAGCGACGCGCAGCTCGATTTCCCGGTCCTGTACGCCTCGGCGCTGCAGGGCTGGGCCAGCACCGACTACACCGAGCGCCGCCCGGACATGACCGCGCTGTTCGAGGCGATCCTCGCCTACGTGCCACCGCCGCCGGCCGCGGTCGATCAGCCGCTGCAGCTGCAGATATCGACGCTCGATTACAACTCCTACCTCGGGCGCATCGGCATCGGGCGCATCCGCCAGGGGAGCGTCCACCCGGGCGAGAGCGTCGCGCTGCGCTTCGACAGCGAAGACCGCGGGCTGGCAAAGATCGGCCAGGTGCTCGCCTTCACGGGCCTCGAGCGCCGCCCGGTCGATGAGGCCAGCGCCGGGGACATCGTCGCGGTCACCGGGATCGACGCCATCAACATCGGCCTCACCGTCTGCGATGTCGAGCACCCGCAGGGCCTGCCGCCGATTGCGGTCGATGAGCCGACGCTCGCCATGAACTTCCAGGTCAACACCTCGCCGCTCGCAGGCCGCGAAGGCAAGTTCGTCACCAGCCGGCAGCTGCGCGAGCGGCTGTATCGCGAGCTGCAGAGCAACGTGGCGCTGCGCGTCGAGGACACGGAGGAGCCCGATGTGCTGCGCGTCTCCGGACGCGGCGAGCTGCATCTCACCATTCTCATCGAGAACATGCGCCGCGAGGGCTACGAGCTCGCGGTCTCGCGCCCGCAGGTTCTGACCCGGGTCGTGGACGGGGTGCTGCACGAGCCTTACGAGGCTCTCGCGGTCGACATCGAGGCCGCGCACCAGGGGGCGGTGATGGAGGCGCTCGGGGAACGCCGCGCCGAGCTCGGCGACATGAGCGTGGATGGCAACGGGCGCGTGCGGCTCGAGTACCGGGTGCCGGCGCGCGGCCTGATCGGCTTCCAGGGCGAATTCCTCACGCTCACGCGCGGCACCGGCCTGATGAGCCACATTTTTGACGGCTTTGCGCCCGTCAGGGGCGCGATCGCCGAGCGCCGCAACGGCGTCCTGGTGAGCAACGAGCAGGGTGCGGCGGTTGCCTATGCGCTCTTTAATCTGCAGGAGCGCGGGCGCCTCTTCGTGAGCCCCGGCGAGCAGCTCTACGAGGGCATGATCATCGGCATCCACAGCCGCGACAACGATCTGGTGGTCAACCCGATCCGCACCAAGAAGCTCACCAACATCCGCGCCGCCGGCAAGGATGACGCCATCCTTCTGACGCCGCCGATTCCGCTCACCCTCGAGTACGCGGTGGAATTCATCGCCGACGACGAGCTGGTGGAGGTCACGCCCATATCGATCCGCATCCGCAAACGCTTCCTGAAGGAGCAGGAGCGGCGGCGCGCCGCCCGTGCGGATGCTGCCGCGACCGCCTGAGCTCGGCCGGGGTGCAAGCGCGAAAAGACCTTTGCGGGGCCGCCGCAAGTACGTCCCTGTAGGCTGCGGGGCGCGGCAGCCAGCCGCGCCCGCCCCCGCGCCTCAAGTTTCAGGGTCGGGCATGCCGATGAAGCGCAGAAACTCCGCGCGCGTACGGGCGTCGCTGCGGAAGGTGCCGGTCATGCGGCTGGTGATCATCGAGACGCCGCGCTTATGCACGCCGCGGGTTGTCATGCACTCGTGCACGGCGTCGACCACCACCCCGACGCCGCGCGGCTTGAGCACGTCGGTGATGCAGTCGGCGATCTGCGCAGTGAGCTTCTCCTGAACCTGGAAGCGCCGCGCGTAGCCGTCGACCACGCGCGCCAGCTTGCTGATGCCGACCACCTTGTCGGCCGGCAGATAGCCGATGTGCACGCGCCCCACGATGGGCGCCATGTGATGCTCGCAATGCGACTCGAAGGAGATATCGCGCAGCACGACCATCTCGTCGTAACCGCCGACTTCCTCGAAGGTGCGGCGCAGGTAGGCCGCCGGATCGATCTGGTAGCCCGAGAACCAGTCGCGGTAGGCCTCCAGCACGCGCTGCGGCGTGTCGCGCAGTCCCTCGCGGCGCGGGTCTTCTCCGGCCCAGCCGAGCAGCGTGCGCACCGCGGCTTCCGCGGCGCGGCGTGAGACCTTGGGTTGAGCTCCGGCCATTGCCTATCCCCTTTGTCAGGACGTCCGCACAGGTCGTCCGGTCCGCCCGCAGTGTAGCGTGTCAGCGTAATCGGGAGGCCCGGCGCTCCCTGCCGCTCCACGGGGCAGCAAGGTCCGCGGCGAATCCGGCACAGCTCAGGAGGTCAGGCGCTGCTTGCCCGCGATCGGCTCGGGACGGGTGCTACGGCCGCTGATCATCCGTTCGTTGAGCTCGGCGATCGTGCGGCTGCCGGTGTGAACGAAGAGAAAAGGCAGCAGCGCGTGCACCAGGCAGGCGACGCCCGCTGCAATCATCCGCACGCCGAAGCAGGCCGCATGCCCCATGTGCTCGGTGTAGCTCTCGCCCACCGAGGCGGGGTGCTCGCTGAAGGCGCGCAGGAGATCCACGCCGCCCATGCTAGCCAGCCGCCCGGGCTACGGGGTTGCGAAGGACTGGCAATTGCCGGCCTTATGAGCAACAATATTGCGCAAAGCAGTCGCTGGTTGAACTGCTGTTCCATGGACAAGCTCGACACCAGAATCCTGGAGCTGCTACAGAGCAACGGGGAGCTGACCGCGACCGAGATCGCCGACCGCGTGGGCCTGTCCAAGGCTCCCTGCTGGCGCCGCATCCAGAAGCTGCAGCAGCAAGGGGTGATCCGCCGCACCGTGGCGCTGCTCGATGCGCACGCCCTGAACGTCGGCACCACGGTATTCGTGACGCTGAAGACCGCCAACCACAGTGAGGCTTGGTTCGCGAAGTTCGTGCGGGCGGTGCACGACATTCCCGAGGTGACCGAGATCCATCGGATGAGCGGCGATGTCGACTACCTGATCCGGATCGTCGTGCCCGATATCGACGCCTACGACGCGGTTTACAAGCGTCTGATCGCGGCAGTGGATTTCCTCGACGTCAGTGCGAGCTTCGCGCTCGAGACCATCAAGTCGACCACGGCGTTGCCGCTTCACTACCTGAAGCTCGAGTAACGCGAAGGCCGCGCACCCGAAGCCACGCCGCGGGCGCCAGCAGCGCCAGCCGCACTGTTGTCGCGGATGATCTCGGCGATGCGCGCCCTGATCCCGCTGAGGTCGGTGTCGTAGGCGCGGGTGGTGAGGACCGGCTGCCGCGGCGGGACCGGGGCCAGCTGATTCCCGGAAGTGTCGCGCACATCGACCGTCACGTGCGTCGACAGTCCGATGCGCAGCGGATGCTCGGCGAGCTCCCGCGGCTCGAGCGCGATCCGCACCGGTACGCGCTGCACGACCTTGATCCAGTTGCCGGTGGCATTCTGCGCCGGCAGCAGTGCAAAGGCGGCGCCCGTGCCCATGCCGAGCCCCTCGACGCGGCCGTGGTAGCGCACGCCGCTGCCGTACAGGTCGGCGGTGACCTCGACCGGCTGGCCGATGCGCATGTTGCGCAGCTGCACCTCCTTGAAGTTGGCGTCGATCCACACGTGCTCGAGCGGCACGATGGCCATGAGCGGGTTGCCGGGCGCGATCCGCTCGCCGAGCTCGACGCCGCGCCGGGCAACGTAGCCCGTGACCGGAGCGCGCACCTCGGTGCGCTGCAGGTTGAGCCAGGCACGCTCCACCTGGGTGGCGGCTGCCTGCACGTCCGGATTGTCGGCAACCCCGGTGCGTCCGACCAGCGCGAGGCTTGCCGCCAGGTTCTTCTGTGCCGCGGTCAGCGCATCGCGCGCGGCGTTCACCGCATCGCGCGCATGGCCGAGCTCCTCGCCCGAGACCGCGCCGCTCGCGGCGAGGGTCCTGCGGCGGCTGAAATCGGCTTCCACCCGGTCGAGATCCACCCGTCGCTGCATGACGATGGCGTGCAGCTGATCGCGGTTGGCGAACACGGTATGCACCTGGCGCACGGTACGGGCCAGCTGCTGTTCGGCGTCCTGGAGGGCGATGCTCCCATCGGTTGGATCGAGCTTCACCAGCTCCGCGCCGGCGAGCACGCGGTCGTTCTCGTCCGCGCCGATGCTGACCACCGTACCGCTCACCTGCGACATGACGTCGGCCAGGTTGCCGGCCACGTACGCATCGTCGGTGCTCTCGTAGCGGCTCGCGTACAGCCACCACCAGGCCGCGACCAGCAGCGCCACGACCAGGATGCCCGCCGTGAGGGCCATCAGCCAGGTCCGGCGCCGCTGCCGCAGGCGCGTCTCGGGTGTAGCGGCGGTTGCGGGAGCGTCCATGGCCTGCGCGCGCTCCTGGATCAGCCGCGCGGCGCGAGCGACGGATAGCCGCCGCCGAGCGCACGCACCAGGTCGACGCTGTAGGTGAGGCGGCGGGCCTCGAGCTCGGCGCGCAGCCCCTCGGCGGTGAACACCTGGTTCTCGCTCGAGAGCACGCTCAGGTAGTTATCGAGGCCGGCGCGGTAGCGCTCGGTCGTCAAATCATACGAGCGCTGTGCATCCGCGAGCGCGGTCTGCTGTTCGAGCGTCTCGCGCTCGAGCGCGCGCCAGTTGACCATCACGTCGGCCACCTCGCGCACCGCATCGAGCAGCGTCTGGTTGTACTCCCCGACCGACTGGTCGAGCTGCGCCTGCTGGACGTACAGCGCGCCCTTGATCGCGTCGCGATTGAACACCGGCAGCGAGAATGCCGGTCCGCCGCCGAACACGCGGTCCTGCGCCTCAAAGAGACTCGCCAGGCCGATGCTCTGAAAGCCCGCGAAGGCCGTGAGGTTGACGTTCGGATAGAACTCCGCCTCCGCCGCCTTCACGCCGTGCAACCCGGCCTCGACCTGCGCGCGCGCCGCGGCGACGTCGGGACGCCGGCCGAGGAGGTCCGCCGGCAGCACCGAGGGCAGCGCGATGCTGGAGGGTGCGACGAGCTGCGGGCGGGTGAGGGCCAGCCCCCGGTCCGGTCCCACCCCGACGAGATCGGCGAGCTGATGGCGCGCGAGCTCGACGTTCGCCTGCACGTAGGCCACCCCGGCTCGGATCAGCGCCAGCTGTCCCTCCGACTGCTTGACGCGTGCGGTGTTCTCGAGCCCGGCGCTCACCCGCTGCTGCGTCAGCTCGAGAATCGTCTGCTGCTGCTTCAGGTTCTCGTTGGTAACGTCGAGCAGTGCGTACTGCAGGTCGAGCTGGATGTAGCCCTCGACCACCGCCACGGCGAGCGCGAGCTGCGCGGCCGCGCGGTTTGCGTCCGCCGCCGCGACGCCGGCGCGCGCCGCCTGCGCGAGCGCGCGATTGTGACCCCAGAAGTCCAGGTCATAGCTGAAGTCGAGCTGCGCCTG
>JASHTN010000190.1 GCA_030040525.1 Gammaproteobacteria bacterium
GCGCTGCGCGTTGAGATAGTCGCGCGCCGCGTGCAGCAGCAGATCGTTGCGCTCCGAGCCGCTGTTCTGCGCCGCGAGCGCCTCGTAGACGCGCGCCGCGCCCGCCTGATCACCCGCCTGCTCGAGCGCCGCGGCGCGATCCACCGAGGGCGGCGGCCCGATGCGCTCGCTGAGGCTCGGACAGCCGGCGAGCGCCAATGCCGCCGTCAGGACCGCCAGGCGGGACATGCTGCGTGCGAACGGCATCGGTTGAAGGGCCTCTCGTTGGCGGGCAGGATGGCAGGCGCGGCGTCATGCCGCAGCTCCATGCGGCACGGGGTGAGTGATTATAGTGGTCAACGCGCGCGGCACGCTGCAGGTCGTCGCCACCCCGATCGGCAACCTCGCCGACGTGAGCGCGCGTGCGCGCGCGGTGCTCGCCGCCGCCGCGGTCATCGCCGCCGAGGATACCCGCCACACGCGCGTGCTGCTGCAGTCGCTCGGCCTCGCCACGCCGCTCGTGTCATTGCATGCGCACAACGAGGCGCAGCGCGTCCCGGAGCTGATCGAACGGCTGGCGCGCGGCGAGGACGTGGCGCTGGTGAGCGATGCCGGCACGCCGCTGCTCTCCGATCCGGGCTTCGAGCTGGTGAGGAGCGCCGCGGCCGCCGGTTTCGAGGTGCGCACGGTGCCTGGGCCATCGGCGATCACCGCCGCGCTCGCGGTCGCCGGATTGCCGACGCAACGCTTCTGCTTCGAGGGGTTTCTGCCCGCGCGAGCGCGCGAGCGTCGCGCCGCGCTCGCGCAGCTCGCGGGCGAGTCGCGCACTCTGGTGTTCTTCGAGGCACCGCACCGGATCGTCGCGACGCTGGAAGACCTCGCCGGTCAGTTCGGCGGCTCCCGCCGGGCGGTGGTCGCGCGCGAGCTCACCAAGGCCCACGAAACGCTCTACCGCGGCACCCTCGAACAGCTCCTCGCGCAGGCACACGCGGAGCCGAACTTCGCGCGCGGCGAGCTCACGCTGGTGGTCGAAGGCGCCGCCGCCGGCGCGCACGCGGTCGACGCCGCGCAGTTGCGCCGCGCGGTCGAGCTGCTGGCGAAGGAGCTGCCGCCTGGCCGTGCCGCTGCGCTGGCCGCCGCCCTGACGGGCGCCCCGCGCGCAGCCGCCTATGCGCTGGCGAGCGGGGGCGAGTCGGCGGGCAGCGCCCCCGATGGATCCCTGGAAGAGGAAGACGGTCGCTAAGGGAGCCGTGCCAGAAGCTCGTTGACTTCGGCGGCGATCGCCTTATCGTGAGGCGCGAGAGTCGGCCGGGCAGTCGCTGCCCCGCCGGAAGCCAGTCATGGCTTCAGGCGGAGTGGAGGAAAGTCCGGGCTCCGGCGGATCGGGTGCCAGGTAACGCCTGGGGGGCGCGAGCCCACGGAAAGTGCAACAGAGAGTAAGACCGCCCAAGTCCCTCACGGGACCGGCAAGGGTGAAACGGTGCGGTAAGAGCGCACCGCGTCGGTGGTAACACGCGACGGCACGGCAAACCCCACCTGGAGCAAGGCCAAATAGGGAAGCGGCGAACCGCCCCGTGAACCGGGGCGAACGCAGCGCCGATCCGCGCGCGCTTCCGGGTAGGCCGCTAGAGGTTCACGGCGACGTGGATCCCAGAGGAATGATTGCCCTCGACAGAACCCGGCTTACAGGCCGACTCTTTTTACGCGCTGCGCGCGGGATCAACGCGGTTCGCAGGAACGAACCGCGTCTGAATAGCCAAGATAAAAAACTGCCTATGCGCCATGCACTATGCGCTGCGCGCGGGATCAACGGGTTCGCCAGCGCGCCTACTTCACCACCTTGAGCTGCGGCCGCCGCGGCGCACCGCCCTCTTCCGCGGGCGTCGGCCGGGTGGGCGGCTCGGGCTCCGGTCCCAGGTCCTGCTCGGAGAACACCATGCCCTCGCCGGTTTCGCGCGCATAGATACCGAGCACCGCACTCACCGGGAATCTGACGTGGTGCACCACGCCGGCGAAGCGCGCGTCGAACTCGATCTCCGCGTTGCCGAGCCGCAGGCGCTGCGTCGCGCCTTCGCTCAGGTTGAGCACGATCTTGCCGTCCTTGACATAGGCGCGTGGCACCTCGGCGCGCTCATGCTCCGCGTCCACGATCACGTGCGGCGTGTTGCCGCACTCGACGATCCACTGGTGCATGGCGCGCAGCAGGTACGGACGCTTCGGTAACATCGTCGGCATATCGGCGCACAGCGTCGCTAGCGCAGCCGCATCTCCTGCTCCTTGTCCGAGAGCGCCTCGCGAAACGCCGGGCGCGCAAACACCAGCTGCGCGTACTTCTCGATGGGCTGCGCCTGCGGCGCGAGATCGATCTCGTAGTGCGGCAGCCGCCACAGGATCGGCGCAATGGTCGCGTCGACGAGCGAGAAGTCGTCGGACAGGAAATACGGCTTGATCCTGAACAGCTCGGTGCTCTGCAGAATGGTGTCGCGCAGGATCTTGCGCAGCTTCAGCGTCTGCTTCTTGTCCGGCTCCGCGTCGATCTGCTTGGCGAGGCTGTACCAGTCGCGCTCGATGCGGTAGAGCGCCAGACGGAACTGCGCGCGCGTCAGCGGATCGACCGGCATCAGCGGC
>JASHTN010000191.1 GCA_030040525.1 Gammaproteobacteria bacterium
CGCCCCGCAGGCCGCGGCGCAGCCGCAGCCCCCGGCGGCGGCGCAGGAGCCTCCCCAGTGAGTGCCCCATCGCCGCTCGGGCGGATGCTGCTGACCGCCTTCCTCGCGCTGATTCTCACGGTGCTGCCGCTGCCGGCCTGGCTCGACCTGATCCGGCCGGCGTTCCTCGTGCTCACGGTGCTCTACTGGTCGGTGAACGCCCCGCGCACCGGCGGCATTGCGCTCGGCTTCTTTGCCGGTCTCGCGCTCGATGTCTTCCAGGGCCCGGTGCTCGGCCAGCACGCGCTCGCGCTTGCGCTCGTGACCTACATCACGGTGCGCGAGCACCAGCGCATCCGCTCCAAGCCCGCCTTCCAGCAGTCGCTGCTGGTATTCGCCGCGCTCGTGGTGTACGAGCTCGTCGTGTTCGCGATCGACGGCTGGACGGGGCATCCCGTCACGAGCGCGCTGCGCTGGGTGCACTGCGTGACGAGCGCCGTGGTGTGGCCGCCGGTCGCCGCGCTCCTTTCTTATACCGCGACCAACCCCTTCACCGTGACCCGCCGCTCATGAGCCCGTCACTCCGGGGGTCTATGCTTGCCTGACGGGTTCTAGCCATGCCGGCCGTGCGCATCAAGGATCAGTGGCGCGAGCAACGCCTGTTCGACCGGCGTGCGCTCGTCTGCGGCGCACTCATGGCGCTCGCGGTGCTCGGCCTGGTCGCGCGCCTGGTGTTGCTGCAGGTCGTGCGCCACGACTACTACTCCGAGCTCTCACAGGCCAACCGGGTGCGCATCGAGCCGATCCCGGCGGCGCGCGGCCTGATTCTCGACCGCCACGGCGAGGTGATGGCTGCCGACCAGCCCGCCTACCAGCTCGAGCTGGTGCCCGAGGAGGTGCCGAGCATCCCGAAGACGCTCGCGAGCCTGGTCGGTCTCGGACTGATCCGCCCCGAGGACGTCGACGAGCTGACGCGCACCATCGCTTCCAGCCGCAGCTTCGATCCCGTACCGATCCGCCTGCACATGTCCGATGAGGACGTGGCGCGCTTCGCGGTGCGGCGCTTCGAGTTTCCGGGTCTCGACATCAGGACGCGCCAGACGCGCTGGTATCCCGACGGCGAGCTCGCGGTGCACGCGCTCGGCTACGTCGGCGCGATCAGTGAGCAGGATCTCAAGCACATCGACCGCGCCGCCTACGCCGGCACCTCGCTGATCGGCAAGGTCGGAGTGGAAAGCGCCTTTGAGCACAAGCTGCACGGCACCAACGGCTTCCGCGAGGTGCTGGTGAACGCGCAGGGGCGCTCGGTCGAGCGCCAGGGCGCCTACGCGCCGAACCTGCGCACCCGGGCGCCGCAGGCGGGCGACGACCTGCTGCTGTCGATCGATCTGAAGGTGCAGCAGGTCGCGGAGAAGGCGCTCGCCGGCCACCGCGGCGCGGTGATCGCGCTCGATCCCAACGACGGCGACGTGCTGGCGCTCGTCTCGCTCCCGGGCTTCGATCCGAACCTCTTTGCGCGCGGCATCACCGGCGCGGAATTCGACGCTCTGCAGAACGACATCGACCGGCCGCTGTTCAACCGCGTGCTGCGCGGCACCTACCCACCCGGCTCGACCGTCAAGCCGGCGCTGGCGCTCGCGGCGCTCACCTATCGCGTCGTCGACCCGCTCGAGCGGCGCTACTGCGCGGGCGCCTTCCACCTGCCCGGGAGCTCGTTCATCTATCGCGAGTTCCACAACGAGCACCACGGCTATGTCGATCTCGACGACGCCATCGTGGTGTCCTGCGACGTGTATTTCTACGGGCTCGCGGAGGAGCTCGGTATCGACCGCATCGCGGCCTTCCTGGCCCCGTTCGGCTTCGGCTCGCTGACCGGCATCGACGTCGGCGGCGAGAAGTCCGGCATCCTGCCGTCGCGCGAGTGGAAGGAGAAAGCCTTCGCCCGGCCCGCTGACCGCGTCTGGTTCCCGGGCGAGACGGTGAGTCTCGGCATCGGCCAGGGCTACCTGAGCGTGACCCCGCTGCAGCTCGCCCACTACGCCAGCATCCTCGCCGCGCGCGGCAGGATCTGGAAGCCGCGTCTCGTGACGGGCTTCCGCGATTCGCGCACCGGTGAGGTCACGCGCTTTGCGCCGCTCGCCGCGGGCGCGGTGACCGGGATCGCGCCCGCCGACTGGGAGCGCGTGATCCGCGACATGGTCGGCGTGACTCAGCGCGGCACCGCCGCTGCGATCGGGCACGCGCCCTACCCCTTTGCCGGCAAGACCGGCACCGCCCAGGTGTTCACCGTGGGGCGCAACGAGCGCTACAACGCCAAGGAGCTCAACGAGCGGCTCCGCGATCACTCCTGGTTCATCGCGTTTGCGCCGGCGGATGCGCCGCGCATCGCCGTCGCCTGCATCGAGGAGAACGGCGGTCAGGGTGCCGAGGCGGCCGCGCCGATCGTGCGCAAGGTGCTCGACGCTTATCTTCTCGGCCCGGACGGCAAGCTCAGGCCCGCCGCGGCCGGCAGCGCACCGCCCCCGGAGCTGCCCGCG
>JASHTN010000192.1 GCA_030040525.1 Gammaproteobacteria bacterium
TGCGGCGCGTGCGCGGCCTGCGCGGCGTGCGGCACGTGTACCGCGGCCCGCGCCGCGAGCGCTGCCTCGATGACGCTGCCGAACACGGCCTGCGTCTTGTGCATGTCGAGCGGGGTCGGCAGCACGGCGAAGACCTTCGAGCCCCGCAGCGCTGTCGCCACCGGCTTCTCGAGCGCTTCGGTGGCGAACACCAGTACGACGGCGTGCGGCGCACGTGCGTGCGCGGCATCGACCGCAGCGCGTACCTCGGGCACTTCGCGCGCATCGAGCACCAGCACCTGGGCGCGCCTGCGGTTGCCCATGCTCTCGAAAGCGGCGTCGAGTGAATCGACCGGACGGATGCCGGCCTGGCCGCCGAGCGCCTGGCCGAGCTCGAGCAGAAATTCGTCGCGGGTGGTAACGGCGGTGACCTCCACCTGCGGCTGGGACGATGCGGGCTGGGCGGGCGTGCCGCTCGCGGCGGCTGGGTGGCGCGACTGATTCGGTGCTGGACTGGCCACAGTGGAGTCTCTCTGCCTTTCTGCCAAACCACTGAACGCGAACGGGTCTTCGGTTGCCGCAATGCCGCCGCGCACCGCGTGCGCCGCGCGCAGAACCTCGCGGTTGCAGGATATGTAGCCTCGGCGGCAGCGCAGTGCGTCAGTTCACAATAACGACAGCCTGCGTCGGGCTGCAGCGACGGCACTCCTCAAACTCTGAAGCACTGCTCGCTTCACGGGCAGTGCGGCTCCTGGCCGCACGCGCCACGCGTTCGAGCGCTGGGGCGCCGCGCGAGTACCATGTGCGCACCCCGCGGTACGCGCGTCGGCTGCCCCGCGCCGCCGCTGTGCTCGAGGCTGCAGCTCGCTGCCGCAGGAGCTCACCGACGTAGCGCCCGGGCGAGCGGCCGCGAGGCGCGGGGATAAAGCGGGGCGCGCGCCGCCAGCCGCGCACGTGGCACGCTTTGCAATCAGTCACTTAAGACCTGCGCGCCGCCGGCGCTGCGGTTGCGGCGCAAGGGAACTGGCGTCCCGGCGCCGCTTCAGTGAACAATCCGCGCCTGTGACCGTCTTAACGTAATAGGTGTATCAGGATCGGAAGGCCGTCACTCATTTGGGTGCGGCGTTCGATCTAAGTTAACAACCGTTGACGCCGCCGGCGTCGCCGGCACCCACGCTCGAGGCTGGAGTTGAGCCCACGGGAGGGAAGGACGATGCGATCGTTCGCTGCTGACCAGGATTCTCGCGGCACCACTACCGGATTCATCGACGCGCTGAGCTCCTTCAGCCGCCAGCACCGCGCGCAGCGTTGGGAAGGAACCTTCGGCGAGTTCCTCACCAGCATCCTGCCGACGCGGCCCGAGGCGTTCGCGCGCAGCAGCCACGAGTACATCTGGGACATGCTGCGCTGGCACGGGCGCGCCGCGCAGCCGGAGGCGGCGGAGAGCGCGCGTGCGCGCGAGCTGTTCAAGCGCGAGCTGTTCGGCATCGACGAGCCGCTGTCGCGCGTGGTCGATTACTTCAAGGCGGCCGCGGCGGGCTCGGACGTCGGACGGCGGCTGCTGCTGCTGCTCGGACCGCCGTCCGGCGGCAAGTCCACCGTGGCAATTCTCCTCAAGCGCGGGCTCGAGGAATACAGCCGCACCGAGGAGGGCGCGCTCTACGCCATCCGCGGCTCGCCGCTGCGCGAGAACCCGCTGAACCTGATTCCGATGAGCCTGCGGCCGGAATTCCGCGAGCGCTACGGTGTGCACGTGCAGGGCGAGCTGTCGCCCTGGGCGCGCGATTTCGTCGAGCGCGAGTTCGAAGGCGACTTCGTGCGCGTGCCGGTCGAGCGCGTGTTCCTGGCCGAGGCCTCGCGCATCGGCATCGGCACCTACGCCCCGCACGATCCCACCACCGCCGACATCGCCGACCTGGTCGGGTCGGTCGACCTGGCCAAGGTCGCCCAGATCGGCGACGAGGGCGACCCGCGCGCCTGGTCGTGGTCCGGCGCGGTGTATGCGGCCAGCCGCGGCATGCTCGAGATGATCGAGATCCTGAAGGTGAAGCGCGAGTTCCTCTACCTGCTGCTCACCCTCACGCAGGAGAAGAACGTCAAGGTATCGCGCTTCCCGCTCATCTACCTCGACGAGACGATCCTCGCGCACACCAATCTCGCCGAGTTTCACAAGTTCCTGCAGGAGAAGGAGAACGAGGCGCTGCTCGACCGCATGGTGATCATCAAGATCCCGTACGCGCTCTCCTATCGCGACGAGGCGCGCATCTACCAGAAGCTGGTGTCGGGCGCACCGGCGTTCCGCAACGTGCACCTCGATCCGCACGTGCTGAATCTCGCGGCCGTGTTCGCCATTCTCACGCGGCTCGCCAAGCCCGAGCGCGAAGGTCTCGACCTGCCGAAGAAGCTGCGGCTGTACGCCGGCGAGGCGGTCGAGGGCATGCCGGAGACCGAGGCCGCGCGGCTGCGCGCCGAGACCCCCGAGGAGGGCATGACCGGCGTCAGCCCGCGCTTCGTGATCAACGCGATTTCCAACGCCATCACCCGCGGCAATACCCAGAGCCTGACCAGCATGGAGCTGCTGCTTGCGCTCAAGGACGGCATCGAGAGCGATGCGCGGATGGACGCCAAGCAGAAGAAGGCCTGGATCGACCACCTGGTGACGGCCCGCAAGGAGTTCTACAACCGCTGGGTCAAGGAGGACGTGCACCGGGCGATGTTCGCCTCTTTCGAGGAAGAGGCGCAGCAGCTGCTCGAGAAGTACCTGGACGAGGTCGAGGCGTCGCTCGATCACCGCCAGGTCACCGACCCGATCACCGGCGAGAACCGCGCGGCGGACGAGCGCTTCCTGCGCTCGGTCGAGGAAAAGATCAAGGTGTCGGATTCCGGCAAGCTGTCGTTCCGCCAGGAGGTGGTGCGCAAGGCCATGGTGGCGTTCAAGGCGGGTGAGAAATTCAAGTTGGCGAGCCACGCGCGCATGCGCGAGGCGATCGAGCAGTACCTGTTCGAGGAGCGCCGCGACGTGCTGCGGCTGGTGACTTCCACCGCCCGACCCGATGAGGAAGCGCGCCAGAAGATCTCGGTCGTGCAGCAGCGCCTGGTGAGCGAATACGGCTACGACGAGCACAGCGCCAAGGAGGCCTTGAGCTACGTGACCACGCTGCTCGCACAGGAATAAGCTCTGGCGGCGCCGCCAAAAAAGGAGTACGAGTAGCACATGGAAGGGGACCAGGGCAGGCGCGAGGAGGGCGCGGCCGGCGGCGCCGGCAAGTGGTACGAGCTGTTCTCGCGCGGCGCCCGCGACTGGCTGCGCCACGACGAGAAGGTGCGCGAGGCGGTGCGCGCCAACCTGCCGGAGATCATCGCGGGCGGCGAGGTCATCAACGACGGCGCACGCACCGTGCGCGTGCCGGTCCGCATGCTCGAGCACTACCACTTCCGGCTGCGTCGGCCCGAGGAAGCGCAGGGCGCCGGCCAGGGCAAGGCCAAGCCCGGCGACGTGCTGTCCGACCCGGCGCGCGAGCGCGGCCCCGGGGAGAAAGGCGCAGGCGGCCGCGACGAGGGCGAGGTGCAGCTGCTGCTCGAGTTCAAGGTCGATGACATCGTCGACTGGCTGTGGGAAGAGATGCAGCTGCCGAATCTCAAGGCGCGGGTCGGTCCGTCGGACGAGAGCGACTGGACACGCGAGGGCTGGGACCGGCGCGGCGCGCGCTCGCGGCTCGACCGGCGACGCTCCTTCAAGGAGCTGGTCAAGCGCCGCGGCGCACCGGGGGCGACTCCGACGTTCACGGACGAGGACCTGCGCTTCCGGCAGCTGGCGCGGCGGCGCCAGCCCGCGGTGCACGCCGTGGTGTTCTTCATGCTGGATGTCTCCGGCAGCATGTCCGACCGCGACCGCAAGCTCGCCAAGACGTTCTTCTTCTGGGTAGTGCAGGGGCTGCGGCGCCAGTACCGCTCGCTCGAGACGCTGTTCGTCGCGCACACCACCGAAGCCTGGGAATTCAACGAGCCGGATTTCTTCCAGGTGACCGGCACCGGCGGCACGGTCGCCTCGAGCGGACTGCTCAAGGTGCGCGAGGTCATCGACACGCGCTTCAACCCCGGGCGCAGCAACATCTACCTGTTCTACGCCTCCGACGGCGATAACTCGGTGAGCGACGCCGCGGAGGCGCGCGCGGCGCTCGCTTCCGTGGCCGCCGACACCTGCTTCACGGGCTACGTGGAGGTGTCATCCGGACTCTCGCGCCAGCTCGCCACCGAGACCGGCAAACTCTTCGCCGAGCTCTCCGGCGCCGGCTGCGCGGTCGGCAGCTACGCCCTCAACGATTTCGACGACGTCTGGGGGGCGGTGCGGCACTTCTTCACGGCCGAGAGCCACAGCCCCGATGGTCCGCGCGCGGCGGATGCTCCGGCCGGCGGCGCCCCGCAGGCCGGCAGCCCATGACCGAGGACTGGCGCAGCTACGTGCAGCGCATCGAGGAGCTCGCGGCACGCTCCGGACTCAGCTTCAACCCGGTGGACTTCGAGGCGGTCCCCGACAGCTTCATGATGGAGGTCGCCATCTACGGCCTGCCGGTGCGCATGCCGCACTGGTCGTTCGGCGTGCGCTACATCTATCAGCTCATCCAGCGACGCATGGGCCACTCGCGGCTCTTCGAGGTGGTGTTTCCCGGTAACCCGGGACACGCCTATCTCGCCGAGAGCAACGGCCTGGCCGAGAACATTCTGGTCACCGCCCACGTGCTCGGTCACGCGGACTTCTCGCGCAACAATCTGCTGTTCCGCCGCTGCCAGCAGCAGGTCAGCGAGCGCATCGTCGAGCACGCCGCCAGCCACGCGCGCCAGATCCAGCACAACATCGAGGCCCACGGCGCACAGCGCGTCGAGGCGGTGCTCGATGCGGCGCTCGCTCTCGAGCAGCACATCGACGTCGACCAGGACCTGCGCCGCGAGCGTTATGCGGAGTATCTCGCCGATCCGCGCACTCTGGTCGACGATACGTTCCGTAAGCGCTTCGCCGCGCTCGAGCCGGCCGCACCCTCCGCCAGCCTGGAGCGCAAGCGCGCCCCCGTTCCGCCGCACGCGGAGCGCGACCTGCTGTGGTTCGTGGCCAACTACGCGCCCGAGATGGAGAGCTGGGAGCGCGACATCTTTCTCGCGGTTCGCGAGGAGTCGTTCTACTTTTACCCGGTGTTCGCCACGCAGATCATGAACGAAGGCTGGGCATCCTACTGGCACGCGCGCCTCCTGCGCGAGGCGGACTTCGTGCCGCAGCAGTCGTACCTCGACGCCATCAAGTGCCACTCCGACGTGGTGCGGCCGATCGCCGCCGAGCAGCAGGTGTCGCTCAGCGTCAACCCCTATCACCTCGGCTTCGCGATGTGGGAGAAGATCGTCGCGAAGGACGGGCTGGACGCCGCGCGCCGCATCATGGAGCAGGATGACGACTTCGCGTTCGTGCGCAACCACCTGACGCGCGAGCTGGCCGACGAGCTCGGCCTGTTCCGTTACAGCGCGCGCAGCGACGGTCAGATCAAGGTGCTCGAGCAGGACCTCACGGCGCTGCACGAAGCGCTGCTCGCCCCCAGATACAACTTCGGCGCACCGGTCGTGTCGGCCGCGCACGTGCGCAACGACGGCACCCTCGAGCTCACCCACGACAGCTCGGTCGACGGCCGTGGGCTTGACCTCGAGCGTAGCCGTAAGGTCCTCGACTACATGCAGAAGGTCTGGCGCCGGCCGATCGTCCTCACTACGGTAAATCAGGCCGGCTCCGCCCTGGAGCTGACCGCGCCCTGACCGGTGTCCGCAACGGTGCCGGCTCTGGCCGCCGGCCAGTCTCGCGGAGTAGGCTTTCGCCCTTACCGGTGATGCTCCTTGCGGGCACCGCTAGTCGAATAAGCCGGGGGAGCTTTCGCCATGGGGTACGCGACGTCTGGCATCCGTAATCTTGCCCTCGTCGGGCACGCCGGCGGGGGCAAGACCTCGCTCATCGAGACGCTGCTGCTGCAGGCAGGCGCGATCCGCAATCGCGGCAGTCTGGCACGCGGTACCACGGTGTCGGACTTCGATCCCCAGGAGAAGCGCCTGCAGCACTCGCTCGATACCGCGATCTGCAGCTTCGACCTGAACGGCACCCGCATCAATCTCATCGACACCCCCGGCTACCCGGACTTTCTCGGCAAGACGCTCGCGGTGCTGGAGGCGGTCGAGGCGGTCGCGGTCGTGGTGAGCGCGGTGAGCGGCGTCGACACGCTCACGGCGCGGCTCATGGACGCCGCGCGCGAGCGCGGCCTGTGCCGGCTCGTGATCGTCAACAAGATTGACAGCCACGATGCTCATTGCGCGGCTGTGCTGGCGCAGCTGCGCGAGATGTTCGGGCCCGAGTGCCTGCCGCTGAATCTGCCGGCCGGGGGCGGGGATTCGGTGGTGGACTGCTTCTTCCAGCCGCATGGCCGGCCGACGGACTTCTCGACCGTCGAGGCCGCGCACACGCAGATCATCGACCAGGTGGTCGAGCTCGACGAGAAGCTGATGGCCCTCTACCTGGAGCAGGGCGAGGAGCTCACGCCGGAGCAGCTCCACGACCCTTTTGAGCAGGCGTTGCGCGAGGGGCACCTGGTGCCGGTGTGCTTCGTGTCGGCCGAGGCCGGCGCCGGGATCGCGGAGCTGCTGCAGGTGATCGTGCGCCTCATGCCCAATCCCGCCGAGGGCAACCCGCCGCTGTTTCTCAAGGGCACGGGCGAGGCGGCCGAGCGCGTGCCGGTCACCCCCGAACCGGCGCAGCACGTGCTCGCGCACGTGTTCAAGGTGAGCATCGACCCCTACGTCGGCAAGCTCGGCGTGCTGCGCGTGCACCAGGGAACGGTGCGCCAGGGGAGCCAGCTGTTCATCGGCGACGCGCGCAAGCCCGTCAAGATCGCGCACCTCTACAGCCTGCTCGGCAAGGACACCAGCGAGATCGCCGCCGCGGGCCCGGGGGATATCTGCGCGACGCCGAAGGTCGACGAGCTGCACCTCGATGCGGTGCTGCACGACTCGCACGACGAAGACCAGTATCACCTCAAGCCCGTGTCGTTCCCGCCGCCGATGCTCGGTCTCGCCATCGAGCCGGAACGCCGCGGTGACGAGCAGCGCCTGGCCGACACGCTGCACAAGCTCACCGCCGAGGACCCATGCGTGCGCATCGAGCATCATGCGGCGGTGAACGAGACGGTGCTGTACGGCATGGGGGAGTTCCACCTGCGCGTGCTGCTCGAGAGGATGGGCGAGCGCTACGGCGTGCACGTCAAGACGCACCCGCCGAGCATCCCGTACCGCGAGACCATCACGCGACCGGCGGACGGCCACTGCCGCCACAAGAAGCAGACCGGCGGCGCCGGCCAGTTCGGCGAGGTGTACCTGCGCGTCGAGGCGCTCGAGCGCGGCGCGGGCTTCGAGTTCGTCGACGACGTGGTGGGCGGTGCGATTCCCGGGCAGTACATTCCGGCGGTGGAGAAGGGCGTGCGCCAGGTGCTCACGGAAGGCGCGCTGGCCGGCTTTCCCCTCCAGGACGTACGGGTCACGGTCTACGACGGCAAGCATCACGCCGTCGACTCGAAGGAGGTGGCGTTCGTCGCGGCTGGGCGCAAGGCCTTTCTCGACGCACTGCTGAAGGCCGCGCCGATCGTGCTCGAGCCGATCATGAGGATGGAGATCACCGCTCCCGCGAGCGCGATCGGCGACATCACCGGCGATCTCGCCACCAAGCGCGCACGCATCAGCGGCAGCGACTCGCTGCCGGGGCAGCGCGGGACGCTGCAGGCGCTGGTGCCGCTCGCGGAGGTCTCCGAGTACCAGTCGCGCCTCAAGGCGCTCACCGGCGGCCAGGGCGCCTACACCATGGAGCTCAGTCACTACGACCCGGTGCCGCCGCGCAAGCAGCAGGAGCTGGCGCAGGCGTGGCGCCCGCGCGAGGCACAGGACTAGACACATCGGGAGGCGGGACTGAAAACGTCTTTTTCGGGACGCCGTAAACCCGTCCTTGGGGGCTGCGGGAAAAACGTCCCTGTTTTTCACGCCCCGGAAAAGACGTTTTCGACCCCGCCTCGTCGCCCGGAGTGGTCTCGATGAGTACTGCGGCGACCACGTCGCCTCACCGACCGTACCTGTTGTTCGTACGCGCCGGCGGCGAATCGCTGCACCCGCGGCTGATCGCCGAGAATCCCGGGCGCAACTGGGATTGCTGTGTCAGCTGGTATGTGACACCGCGCTTC
>JASHTN010000193.1 GCA_030040525.1 Gammaproteobacteria bacterium
GGCGCGCGTGGCGTGCCGCGCGCCGCGCCGACGCCGGCCGCGGCGCGCCATCCTGGCAATGCAATCCGTGAGCAACGCCGCCTTCGATCCCCGCACGCATCGCGCCGCCGCCGGCGAGCTCTCCGGCCGCGTGATCGCCATCACCGGCGCGGGCTCGGGACTCGGGCGCGCGGTCGCCCTCGCCTGCGCCGAGTACGGCGCCAGCGTGGTCCTGATCGGCCGGGGTGTTCCGAAGCTCGAGGCGGTACACGCGCAGATCGCCGCGCGCGGCGCACCGGAAGCGAGCATTGCGCCCCTCGACCTGGAAACGGCGCTGGCCGCCGACTACGACCAGCTCGCCGCGGCGCTCATCGAGCGCTACGGCCGCCTCGACGGCCTGCTGCACAACGCCGCAATCCTCGGCACGCTGACGCCTATCGAGCACTACGACGTGCCCACCTGGTACCGGGTGCTGCACGTGAATGTGACGGCGGCGTTCGCCCTCACCCAGGTGCTGCTGCCGGCGCTGAAGAAGTCCGCCGATGCCTCGGTGGTCTTCACCGCGAGCGCCGTCGGCCGGCAGGGACGCGCCTATTGGGGTGCCTACGCGGTGTCCAAGTTCGCGCTCGAGGGACTCTCGCAGGTGCTCGCGGCGGAGCTCGAGAACACCAGCGCGGTGCGGGTCAACACGCTGAACCCCGGCCGCGCGCGCACCGCGATGCGCCTCCAGGCCTATCCGGCCGAGAACCCCGATACGCTGCCGCTGCCGGAAGCACTCACCGGGCCGTACGTCGCGTTGCTCGGGCCGGCGAGCCGCGGCGTCACCGGGCGGGCGTTCGACGCACAGGCCGCAGCCGCTGCGCGTTAAAGCGAGCGCAGGAAGACGCGCACGCAGCCCGCGATGTCGTCGGGGCAGTCGTTGATCGCAAAGTGTCCGGCGTCGAGCAGATAGACCTCGGCGGCCGGCTGCTCGCGCCGCATGGCCTGCGCGCCCTGGCTGGAGAAGATCGGGTCGTGGATGCCCCAGGGGATGAGCAGCGGCGGCCGCCGCTCGCGCAGGTAGGCCTGCCATTGCGGGTAGGCGCGCAGGTTCGACTGATAGTCGTGGATGAGATCGAGCTGGATCTCGTCCATGCCGGGACGCTGCAGGAAGGCGATCTCGTCCATCCACAGGTCGGGGTTGAAGCGCTCGAAGTTCGGGCGGCTGCCCACGTGACGCGCGATACCCGCCTGCAGGGAGTGCAGTCCCTCGCGGATCCGCGCTTCGTGCGGCGCGCGCTCCGCCCAGTACGCGCGCCGCGCATCCCAGAGCGGCGTCAGCCCCTCCTCGTGCATCACCGCATTCTGCACGATGAGCGAGCGCACGCGCTCGGGGCGAGCGAGCGCCACGCGAAACCCCACCGGTCCACCGTAGTCCTGCAGATAGAGGCTGTAGCGCGCGAGCCCGAGCGCCTCCGTGAAACCGAGGATCGCCTGCGCCAGCGCATCGAAGCTGTAGGTGTAGCTGCCCCGCTCGGGCGCGTCGGAATAGCCGAAACCCGGGTAGTCCGGCGCGATCAGCCGGCAATCTCCGGCGAGGCGCTCGAGCAGCGGCTCGAACATGCGCGAGGAGGCAGGGTAGCCGTGCAGCAGCAGCAGCGCCGGTGCCTCCGGCCGGCCGGCCTCACGATAGAAGATCTTGAGACCGTTGACCGTGATGGTCCGGTAGCGTGTCGCGAGCGCGGAGTCCGCCGCCGGTTGCTCAGCCTGCCCGACCTGTCTCATCAGCCGCCTCCTTGCCGAGCGCGCCGAGCGCGCGCAACTCTCCATCACTCAACTCGCGGACCCGGCCGCGCGCGAGCGACCGCTCGAGACTGAGCGGCCCGAGCTGGGTGCGCAGCACGCGACCGACGAGCAGCCCTTGCCGCTCGAACAGCTGCCGCACCTCCCGGCCACTCGCACCGCGGACCCCGAGAGTGTACCAGCGGTTCGCCGCTTCGCCGCCGGCGCTCTCGCAGCGCTCGACCGCAACGCGCACGCCGCTGTCGAGCTCCCCGCCGAGGATGCCGCCGAGCTGCGCCTCGCTCAGCTCGCCGCGGACCCTTACGCTGAAGGCACTGGTGAGCGAGTGCACGCTGCGCTGCAGCCGCACGGCGAGCTCGCCGTCGGAACTGACCAGCTCGAGTCCGCCGTCCGCCTCCGGCATGGGGCTGATCGGGATGAAGCGCCGGCCGGCGCGCCGCGGCAGCCGCTCGAGGCACGCGGCGAGCGGGGTTCCCGGCGAGCGGTGACAGAGGAAGGTGTGCGCGGCGCGCGGCGCGGCGTGCGCGTGGATCTCGCGCCCGTCGAGCTGCAGCCGATCGCGCGGTCCGACACGCGCTCCGAGCACGGCGGGCTCGCCGTTGATGGTGACGCGCCCGGCGCGGATCCAGGCCTCAACCATACGCCGCGAGGCGACCCCGGCGCGCGCCAGCACTTTCTGCAGCCGTTCGGGCTGCTGCACTCGCCCAGGTTTCCGCAGTCGCTCGGCCGCGGGGCTGCGTGCGGCGGGCGCAGGCGCCCCACGCCGGCG
>JASHTN010000194.1 GCA_030040525.1 Gammaproteobacteria bacterium
CGCTCGAGGAGCCGCCGCCGCACGTGAAATTCCTGCTCGCGACCACCGACCCGCAGAAGGTTCCCGTGACGGTGCTGTCACGTTGCCTGCAGTTCAACCTCAAGCGCCTGCCCGCCGCCGAGATCGCCGCGCACCTCGAGCACATTCTCACGCAGGAGGGCATCGCGCACGACGCCGCCGGAGTCAGGCTGGTGGCGCAGGCCGCCGACGGCAGCATGCGCGACGGCCTGTCGCTGCTCGATCAGCTCATCGCTTTCGGCGCGGGTAAGGCCGGCGAGGCCGAGGCGCGCGCGATGCTCGGCACGCTGGCGCGCGACCAGGTGGTGCAGCTCGCGCAGCTGCTCGCCGCCGAGCAGCCCGGGGCGCTGCTGCGCGGCGCGCACGAGCTCGAGCAGTTCGCGCCCGACTACGCGCAGCTGCTCGATGAGCTCGCGGGTCTGCTGGTGCGGGTCGCGCTGCGTCAGGCGCTCCCCGACTACGAGGGCGACGAGCTGTACGCGCGAGAGGTGCTGGAGCGGCTGGCGCGCAGCCTCGCGCCCGAGGACGTGCAGCTCTACTATCAGACCGCGATCACCGGCAGGCGCGACCTGGCGCTCGCTCCCGATCCGCGCACCGGCTTCGAGATGACGCTGCTGCGCATGCTGGCGTTCCGCCCGGGCGGTGAGGCGGCGGCCGCCGGCGCGCGCGGCACGCAGGCCGCTCCCGCAACCGCCCCAGCCGAGCGTGCCGCACCGGCGGCGCATGAGGCGTCAGCCACCGGCGCGGCCGGCTCCTGGGCGGCGATCGTCGGCGCGCTCGAGCTCTCGGGAGCCGCGCGCCAGCTCGCCAGCCACTGCGCGCTGCTCGGGCGGCGGGGAGCGACGCTGCGCCTGGCGCTCGATCCGCACAGCCAGCCGGTGCGCACTCCGGTGCAGGAGGAGAAGCTCGCGCAGGCGCTGGCACGCTACTACGGCGAGCCGGTGCGGCTCGAGTTCGTCAGCGTGACGCCCGAGGCGGAAAGTCCGGCGCAGGCGCAGCAGCGCCTCTCGCAGCAGGAGCTCGCCGCCGCGCGCCGGGCGTTCGAGGCGGACCCCGGCGTGCAGGGCCTGCGCGAGCGCTTCGGCGCCACGGTGCTGCCGGACACGGTGCGCCCGGTAAAATGATCTTCCCGCAAGCGGCGCCCGGCGCCTGACAGGCTTCTCTCCCATGCGCGGCAATATCAACAATCTGATGAAGCAGGCCCAGGCGATGCAGGCCAACCTGCAGAAGGCCCAGGCCGAGATTGCCAACATCGAGGTGATCGGCGAGGCGGGCGGCGGTATGGTGAGGATCACCATGAACGGCCGTCACGAGGTGAAGCGCGTGCAGATCGAGGCCGCGGTCGCCGCCGAGGACCGCGAGATGCTCGAGGACCTGATCGCGGCGGCCGCCAACGACGCCGTCCACAAGGTGGAAGCGCGCGTACAGGAGAAGATGTCGAGCCTCACCGCCGGGCTGGCGCTGCCGCCCGGGATGAAGCTGCCGTTCTGAGGCGATGCAGCACTCGCCGCATGTCGCACAGCTGATCGAGGCCCTGCGCACGCTGCCGGGCGTCGGTCCGCGGACCGCGCAACGCATGGCGTTTCACCTGCTGCAGGAGGGCCGGCCCGGCGCGCGCGCGCTCACCCGTGCGCTCGATGCTGCGCTCGCGAGCGTGGTGCGCTGCCGCCGCTGCCGCATGCTGACCGAGAGCGAGCTGTGCTCGATCTGCGCCGCCCCGCAGCGCGATGCCGCGCTGCTGTGCGTGGTCGAATCGCCCGCCGACGTCGTGGCGATCGAGCAGTCGGGCAGCTATCGCGGCCGCTACTTCGTGCTGATGGGACATCTGTCGCCGCTGGATGGCGTCGGACCGGAGCAGCTCGGGGTGCGCGAGCTCGAGGCGATTCTCGGCGAGGGCGGCATACGCGAGCTGATCCTCGCCACCAACTCCACCGTGGAGGGCGAGGCGACGGCGCACTACCTGGGCGAGCTCGCCGCGCGGCGCGGCGTGCGCGCCAGCCGCATCGCGCACGGCGTGCCGGTCGGTGGCGAGCTCGAATACGTCGACGGCGGCACGCTCGCGCACGCGCTCGCCGGGCGCCAATCGGTCGGCTAGGGAGCCCGGGCATGCCGAGCGGCGATTACCTCGTCTGGATCGATCTGGAGATGACCGGCCTCAAGCCCGAGTCCGACAGCATCATCGAGATCGCCACCGTCGTGACCGATCGCGAGCTCGCGATCGTCGCCGACGGGCCGGTGCTGGCGATCCATCAGCCGGAGGAGGTGCTCGGGCGCATGGACGAGTGGAATCAGCGCCAGCACGGCGCCTCGGGCCTGCTGGCGCGGGTGCGCGCCAGCCGCATCACGGTCGCCGAGGCGCAGCAGCGTACCCTCGAGTTCCTCACTCCGCTGGTGAACGCCGGCAGCTCGCCGATGTGCGGTAACAGCATCTGTCAGGACCGGCGCTTTCTCGCGCGCTGCATGCCGGACCTCGAGCACTTCTTTCACTGCCGCAATCTCGACGTCAGCACGCTGAAGGAGCTGGCGCGGCGCTGGGCGCCGGCGGTGGCCGACGGCTTCGTCAAGCAGGGCACGCACCTTGCGCACGCGGACATTCACGAATCGATCCGCGAGCTGCGGCACTACCGCGCGAAACTGTTCGCACCGGCCTACGCCGGCAGCCCTTAACTCCCCCCGCGCGGCACCGCGGCGGCCTTGGCGGCGGCCTCCGCGGGGGCCTGCTGCGCAAGGAACAGCCAGGTCTCGACCACGGTATCGGGATTCAGCGACATGCTCTCGATGCCCTGCTCGAGGAGCCAGCGCGCCAGATCGGGGTGGTCGGACGGCCCCTGCCCGCAGATGCCGACGTACTTGCCGCGTCTGCGGCAGGCGGCGATCGCCATGGCGAGCAGTTTCTTCACCGCCGGGTCGCGCTCGTCGAAGCCCCGGGCCACGATGGCCGAATCGCGGTCGAGCCCGAGCGTCAGCTGCGTCATGTCGTTGGAGCCGATCGACATGCCGTCGAAGTACTCGAGATACTCGTCCGCCAGCAGCGCGTTGGTCGGCAGCTCGCACATCATGATGAGCTTAAGGCCGTCGACGCCGCGCTCGAGGCCGTTGTCGGCCAGCAGCTGCGTCACCTCGCGCGCCTCGGCGAGACTGCGCACGAACGGCACCATCACCTGCACGTTGCCGAGGCCCATGGCGCCGCGCACGCGCTTGAGGGCGCGGCACTCGAGCTCGAAGCACGGGCGGAAGCTGGCGTCGGTGTAACGCGAGGCGCCGCGGAAACCCAGCATCGGGTTTTCCTCCTGCGGCTCGTAGCGGCTGCCGCCGATCAGGTTTGCGTACTCGTTCGACTTGAAGTCCGACAGCCGCACGATCACCGGCTCGGGGGCGAACGCGGCGGCGATCTGCGCAATGCCTTCGGCGAGCTTCTCGACGTAGAAGCTGACCGGATCGGCGTAGCCGGCGATCTGCGCCCGGATCTGCTCCTGCAGCTCGCGGTCGAGCTGCGCGAACTCGAGCAGCGCGCGCGGATGCACGCCGATCATGCGGTTGATGATGAACTCGAGGCGCGCCAGTCCGACGCCGCGATGCGGTACCGCGGCGAAGTCGAAGGCGCGGTCGGGATTGCCGACGTTCATCATGATCTTGACCGGAATCTTCGGCAGCGAGCCGAGCTCGATCTGCCGGCGCTCGAACTCGAGCAGTCCCTGGTAGACGTAGCCGGTCTCGCCCTCGGCGCACGACACGGTCACTTCCTCCCCCTCGCGAATGCGCTCGGTGGCGTCCACGCAGCCGACCACGGCGGGGATCCCCAGCTCGCGCGCGATGATCGCCGCGTGGCAGGTGCGACCGCCGCGGTTGGTGACGATGGCGGCGGCGCGCTTCATGACCGGCTCCCAGTCCGGGTCGGTCATCTCCGCGACCAGCACGTCGCCCGCCTGCACGCGCGCCATCTCGGCGGCGTCGCGGATGATGCGCGCGGCGCCGCTGCCGATGCGCTGGCCGATGGCGCGCCCGGAGGCGAGCACCTGCGAACGGCTCTTGAGCGCATAGCGCTGGATGGTGCGGCCGGCGCGGCTCTGCACGGTCTCGGGCCGCGCCTGCAGGATGTAGAGCTCGCCGCTCGCCCCGTCCTTGGCCCACTCGATGTCCATCGGCCGGCCGTAATGCTCCTCGATGAGCAGCGCCTGGCGGGCGAGCGCCGTGAGGTCGGCATCCTCCAGGCAGAAGCGCTGCTGCTCCGCCGGCGGCACGTCCACGGTCGTCACCCGCGCAGCGCTGCCGGCCGGCGCGTACACCATCTTGACCGCCTTGCCGCCGAGGTTGCGGCGCACGACCGCCACCTTGCCGGCACGCAGCGCCGGCTTGTAGAGGTAGAACTCGTCCGGGTTCACCGCCCCCTGCACCACGGTCTCGCCGAGTCCCCAGGAGGCGGTGATGAACACCACGTCGCGGAACCCCGAGTCGGTGTCGAGAGTGAACATGACGCCGCTCGCGCCGAGGTCGCTGCGCACCATCGGCTGCACGCCGGCGGAGAGTGCCACCGAGCCGTGGTCGAAGCCCTGATGCACGCGGTAGGAGATCGCGCGGTCGTTGAACAGCGAGGCGAACACGGCGTGCATCGCCTTGAGCACGTCGGCGGCGCCGCGCACGTTGAGGAAGCTCTCCTGCTGCCCGGCGAACGAAGCCTCGGGCAGATCCTCCGCGGTCGCCGAGGAGCGCACCGCGACGGCGGGCTCCGCGCCCGCGCCGAGGCGCCCGAGCGCCGCGCGTACCGCCTGCTCGAGCTCCGCCGTGAACGGCGTCGCCAGGATCCACTGGCGGATGCGCGCGCCGGCGGCGGCGAGCTTCGCGACGTCATCGACGTCGAGGGCGGCGAGCTCGGCGCGGATGCGCGCCTCGAGTCCGTCCTGCTGCAGGAACTCCCGATAGGCGTCCGCGGTGGTGGCGAAGCCGCCGGGCACCTTGACGCCGAGCCGCGCAAGGGCGCCGATCATCTCCCCGAGTGAGGCGTTCTTGCCGCCGACCGTGGCAACGTCGCGAATTCCGAGTTGCTCGAACGGGATCACGTAGCGGTTCAAGGGGAGCTCCTCGAGTCAACTTCAGCCCCGGAGTCAGGGGTGCTTGCGGGCACGGGTGCTTGCGGGCCCGCGTTCGCGGTGAAACACTCCGGACACCGCTTCAGCCGCCCGCACCGTGTGTCCAGCCGTGAGCCGCCGAACAGTCTTCTTCGTCTCCGACCAGACCGGCGTGACCGCCGAAACGATGGGTCACAGCCTCATGACCCAGTTCGAGGGCGTGGAATTTCGCGCGGTGACTTTGCCATTTGTGTCGAGCGTTGACAAGGCGCACGAGGCCGTCCGGCGCATCAACGGCGCGGGCGCAGACGGTCTGCGGCCAATCGTCTTCAGCACCCTGGTGCAGGACGAGCTGCGCGAGATCGTCATGCAGGCCGACGGCCTGTTTCTAGATTTCTTCGCCGCCTTCGTCGGTCCGCTGGAGCGCGAGCTCGCGCTGCGCTCGACGCACCGCGCGGGGCGCGCGCACGGCATCGCCGACCTGGCGGCGTACACCACGCGCATCAACGCCACCAACTTCGCGCTCGCCAACGACGACGGCGTCGGTGGCGACTATGCGCATGCCGACGTGGTGCTGATCGGCGTATCGCGCGTCGGCAAGACCCCGACCTGCGTGTACATGGCACTGCAGTACGGGGTGTTCACCGCGAACTATCCGCTCACCGAGGAGGATCTGGAGACGGGTAAGCTGCCGGCGCGCCTCGAGGCGCATCGCGACAAGCTGTACGCCCTCACCATCAAGCCCGAGAGGCTGCAGCAGATCCGCAGCGAGCGCCGCCCGGACAGCCGCTACGCCTCGCGCCCCCAGGTGCAGTACGAGTTGCGGGCGGCGGAGGCGCTGTTTGCGCGCTACCGCATTCCGTCGCTCGAGACGACCGAGTGCTCGATCGAGGAAATCGCCAGCCGGATTCTCAACACTACAGGAATCGAGCGGCGTCTGCGCCCCTGAGACTCACCGCGGGCGCGGTCGCACGAAAATTGCAAGCGGCACGCGGCGCATTTTCGCGCACGAAACGCGCGCCGCTCGGCTTGCGCAGCGGGCTTCGTGCGCTATAGTCGGCGCGTGCTGGCCACCGACACACTGACACGCGTTTCCTGGCGCGCCCGCCCGGGCAGCTTCGTCGCGCTCATGGGGCTCTACGAGAGCAACTACATACGGCTCGGCTGGCTGGCCGGCAGCCTGGCGGGGCTCGAGGGCTGCCACCGCTCCTCGGTGAGCGGGGACTGTGATCTTCTTCTCACCGTGACGGAGCGCTCGCCCTATACCAGCACGCTGACGCTGAGCTACCTGCTGGCGGAGCCGGCCGGGCCGTGCCGCTATCCGGACATGCGCCTGCGCGTCTACCATGACGCGCATCTCGTCGAGGCGCAGCAATGGGCCGCCGTTCACAACCAGCCGCTGCTGCGCGCCCTGCGCAGCCGTGCGGAGCGTGAACTGGATCAGCGCTGGGCGCGTAACGTGATGTTAAATAAGTGGCTGGAATACTGCGTGGAGCGGGGTCATCGCTTCTCATCCCGCACGAGGCTCACTGCCGGCGCATGAGAAGGGGCGGTCGCCCGCCCTCCTTCTCATGAAAGCGCTGCGGCAACTCGGTTTTCTCAAGCTCAACCTGCGACCGGACGGCGCCGCGCCCGATGAAGAGCATCGGGTGCTCGCCCTGTTCCGTAACCGCGCCGAGCTGAAGAAGGCCTACGCCGGGCTGCAGGAGGAGACCTATCGCCTCAAGGACCTCGTCAAGCAGCAGGAGGCGGCGACCGCGCGTGTGCAGGAGATGCTGAATGCGCTCGAGGAGCGGCTCGGAGTCAACGAGACGGCGTACTCGGCGCTGGTGTTCTACCAGCTGCGCAAACTCTGGCAATGCGGACGGGAGCTGCTCACCCGCTTCGTCGCTGACCTCGCGCGGCAGCAGGACGAGCGCGAGCGCCGCCATCACCTGGCGCTGCACAACCGGCGGCTGTTCGCGCGCCGCGAGAGCTGCGAGAGCGAGCTGCGCACCGCGCAGTCGCTGAGCGAGGCGGCCGCGGCGCAGCTCGTGGCGCTCGAGGGCCAGCGTGCGGCGTTGACCCGCTTCTGGCACTACTTCAAGCGCCGTGCGCTCGAGCGCCGCATCCACGCCGCCCAGGCGGCCGCGGCGGCGGCCGCCGACACGCTGGCGCAGGCGCAGGCGGCCCTCGAGGCGCTCAACCAGGAACACGAGCCGGACTTTCCCGGCCTGTCGCTGCATGCGCGGCGTGCCATCAACATCGCGGCGATCGCCTGCGCGGAGGTCCTGTGTGAGCGGGTGCTGACGCTCAAGGGACCGCTGCTCGGGCTGGCGCGCGATGCGGTCGCCAGACGCGCGCCGGCGGACGAGTACGGCCCGCCCAAGGAGTGCGTGCTGCTCATGGGACAGATCCGGCGCGCCCAGCAGCTGCTCGAGCGCCGCGACGACCTCGCCGGTGCAATCCGCGGGCGCGTGGCACGCCTGCAGCAGACGGCGCGTTACCGCGGTGCGAACGACACTGCGCCGCTCGCCGAGTCGGCCGCCGCGAGCGAGGCCGATGCGCTCGGGTCGGCGCCGCAGGGCAGCGCGGCGCGCGTGCCCAACGTGCTCGCCGAGGATACCTGGGACCTGTTTCGCGTCCTGCTGCGTTAGCCGGCGCGCGCGGTCTTCTGCGCCGGCTGCGGGTGCGCGTCGGCGACCATGTCAGCCATGATCTGCGTCGCCTGCTCGAGCATCACGTCGGGCTCGTCGTCCTTGGCCTTGTCGAGCTCCTCGACGCTCTTGAGCGGCGGCAGGTTCTTGGCGACGCGGCGCGCATTCTCGCGGTCCAGCCGCTCCTTGTCCTCGCGCGCGCGCTGCTCGCGCCGCACCTTGAGGCTCAGCGACACGCTGTGCTGGCCGCGCAGCGTGTCGATCGCGGCGATGTCCGAGACCAGCCAGCGGTAATCGGGATCGCGCTGCGCGCGCTGATCCTCCTCCGAGGCGAGCAGCGGCAGGGTCGCGCTCGGCACGGTCGTGCCGGTCTTGAAGGGCACGCCGGCGATCCGATCCCAGGGGAGCGAGGACTCGAGCGTGCTCTCGCCCACCTCCTTGGCGTCGATCGCAGAGGCGAGCGGGATGTCGGGCTGCACGCCGCGATGCTGCGTGCTCTCGCCGGTGACGCGGTAGAACTTGCCGATGGTGACGGTCAGCTGGCCGTTCACGGGGTCCTTCGACCAGCGATCGAGCGGCACGAGATTCTGCACCGTACCTTTGCCGAAAGTGGTCTGGCCGAGAATCAGGCCGCGGTGATAGTCCTGGATCGCGCCGGCGAAGATCTCCGACGCGGAGGCGCTCATGCGGTCGACGAGCACGGCGAGCGGGCCGTCGTAGGCCGGCCCGGGCTCCGGATCGTCGAGCACCTCGAGCCGGCCGCTCGTGTCGCGCAGCTGCACCACCGGACCGTGGTCGATGAACAATCCGGTCAGCGCCGTCGCCTCCGGCAGATAGCCGCCGCCGTCGCCGCGCAGGTCGAGCACCAGACCGTCGATGTTCTGCGCCTTGAGCTCGCGCACGAGCTTCAGCACGTCGCGCGTGGTGCTGCGGTAGTTGTCGTCGCCGGCGTTCTCGGCGGCGATGTCCTGATAGAAGCCCGGTACGGTGATGACGCCGATCCGGTAGGTGCGGCCGTTGCGGGTGACGCTGTGGACGCTGCTGTGCGCGGCCTGGGCCTCCAGCGTCACCTTGTTGCGCACGAATTGCAGGACCTTCTCCGGCGTGCCGGGGACCGACCCCGCGGGCATCACCTGCAGCCGCACCACGCTGCCGGCCTTGCCGCGGATCAGCTGCACCACGTCATCGAGCCGCCAGCCGATGACGTCCGTGAACGGGCCGTCGGTTCCCTGGGCCACGCCGGTGATGCGGTCGTTGGGCTTGAGCGTGCCCGCGAGCGCCGCCGGCCCGCCGTCGATCACGCTCTGGATCGTGATGTAGTCGTCCGACTGCTGCAGCGATGCGCCGATGCCGTCGTAGTTGAGGCTCATCTGGATGCGGTATTCCTCGGAGCTGCGCGGCGAGAAGTAGCTGGTGTGCGGGTCGTAGGCGCGCGCGTACGCGTTCATCAGGCCTTCGAACACATCCTCGGGCGACACCTGATCGATGCGCTTCAGCACCCGCTCATAACGCTTGCGCAGGATCTCGGCCGCCTCGGGCCAGCTCTTGTCGTTCAGGAGCTGCGTCAGCGCGTCGTTCTTGATGCGCTTTCTCCACAGCTCGTTGAGCTCCGCGACGCTGGCCGGCCAGGCAGCATGCTCGCGGTCGAAGTCGTACGACTCGTCCACGTTCCAGTCCGGCTCGCTGTTGAGCAGCGACAGCGCGTACTGCATGCGCTCGCGGTTGCGCTGCTGGAAGCGGAAGAACATGAGATACGCCGGATCGATGTCGCCGGTGCGGATCATGTCGTCGAACTGGTCGCGGTAGGCCGAGAACTCGTCGATGTCGCTCTGCAGCAGGTAGCTGTGCTGCGGGTCGAGCATCTCCAGGTAGCGCTGGAACACCACTTCCGACATGTGGCGATCGAGCGGCGCGCGGCTGTAATGGTCCTCCTCGAGGATGCGGCCGATCTTGCGCGCCGTGACGCGCTCGGTGTCGGTCGGGGCGACCGCGCCTGGCGGCAGAATCGAGGTGTTGGCGGGCGCCTGCACCGAGCCGGCGAGCAGCAGTGCGAGCAGCACCGCCGCGGACACGGTTAACCACCCGGAGGAACGGCGCAAGGACTGGGGCATGAGGGACTCGCAGCTTCGGTAAACTCTTGGACCAAGGCTAGAGCCTGCGGTTCGTCTTTAGCAAGTGCGGCACTCACATTCATGCGACCTTTGACGGCACTGCTGGGCATCCTGACCGGGTCGGCCGTCGCCCTGGCCTCCGGCCTCATCATGACCTGGATCGTCATCCTGTTCCTGCCCAGCCACGAGCAGCAGTTTGCCCCGGAGCACGCCGCGCTGCTGCGGGCAATTGCGGTGTTCACGGCGTTCTCGGCCGTTTCGGCCGGCAGCTTCTACGGCGAGCTTCGCGAGCGCCGCTGGCGCGGGGCCGCACACCTGGCGACCGCGGCCATGTTCGCCGTGGCGGTGTGGCTGTACTGGCCCAAGTGAGCTTCAGGCCCGCCGGCCCGGGCCCGCCGCAGGCAGAGCCCGCAGCAGCGCCAGGAATATCCGTACCGCCAGGATTGCCAGCGCCGGTCCCAGCGCCACCAGCCAGAACACCGCCGAGCCATGCCACAGGCCGACCCAGAAGTCGGCGAACAGCGCAAACGGACCGGCGTTCGGGGTGTCCCCGTGGGTGTAGGGTCCGAGCATCCGGCTGCCGATGCTCCAGATCAGAAACGGCATGAGGATCAGGCCGCAGCCCACGGCAATCCCGTAGATGATCAGCTCGCGTTGCAGCCGGGCGCGCGCCCCGTAGGGCATGCGCCGGTGCTCCGAGGGCGCCGCGGGGGTCGGTCTCGGGGCTCCGGGCCTCAGGGGCATGGCGGGCTTGGGTTCCATCCGAATGTATCCGGGGCGCGGCGTGCGGGCGGGCATAATAGCCTCCCCATGCAGAAAATCAGAGCCGCCGTGGTCGGCGTGGGCTACCTGGGACGCTTCCACGCGCAGAAATACGCCCAGGCGCAGGGGTGCGAGCTGATCGCGGTGGTCGATTCCCGGCAGGAGGCCCGCGAGGAGGTCGCCGCCGAGCTCAGGACCCGCGCGCTCGGCGACTACCGCGAGCTGCTCGGCGCCGTCGACGCGGTGAGCGTCGTCACCCCGACCCCGGCGCACTTTCCCGTAGCGCGCGATTTTCTCGGGCAGGGCACGCACGTGCTGGTGGAGAAGCCGATCACCGAGACCGCGCTCCAGGCGCGCGAGCTGATCGAGCTCGCCGCCGGCGCGCGTTGCATCCTCCAGGTCGGGCATCTCGAGCGCTTCAATGCGGCGATCCTGGCTGCCGAGCCGCAGCTGCGCTCGCCGCGCTTCGTCGAGTGTCACCGCCTCGCGCCCTACCGCGAGCGCGGCACCGACGTGAACGTCGTGCTCGACCTGATGATCCACGACATCGACATCGTGCAGACCATCGTCGGCGCCACGATCACCTCGATCGACGCGGTCGGCACGCCGGTGTTCTCCGACGAGATCGACATCGCCAACGCCCGCATCCGCTTTGCCAACGGCTGCGTGGCGAACGCCACGGCCTCGCGGGTCAGTTTCAAGACCGAGCGCAAGCTGCGCATCTTCGAGGACGACGCCTACCTGTCGCTCGACCTGCAGCAGAAGATCCTGACCGTGATCCGCAAGCGCCCGCAGGCGGCTGCCCCCGGGGAGCTGCCGGTGAGCATCGAGGAGCGCAGTCTCGAGCCCGGCGACGCCCTCAAGGCGGAGATCGACTCGTTTCTCGAGTGCATCCGCACCGGGCGACCGCCGGTGGTTCCGGGGGAGGCGGGCCTGACGGCTCTCGAGACCGCCATGCGGATCACCGCGCAGGTGCAGGAGGCGCTCGCCGCGCGCGCCGGCGGCGCGTCCGGCGGCAGGCCGCCCGGGAATGTGCATGTCGCAGGCCGCTGAGCATTTCCGCCGCACGCCGCGGCCGTTGACGGTCGCGGCCATTCAGATGTCGTGCGACTGGGACAGTGCCGGCAACCTCGCCAGGGCGGAGCGCCTGGTGCGCCACGCTGCCGGCCAGGGCGCACGCGTGATTCTGCTGCCGGAGCTGTTCGAGACGCCGTACTTCTGCATCGAGCAGGACGCACGGCACCTCGCCCTCGCGCGCCCCGTGCAGGAGAGCCGCGCGGTGCAGCGCTTTCGCGACGTGGCGCGCGAGCTCGGCGTGGTGCTGCCGATCAGTTTCTTCGAGCGCTCCGGGCCCGCCTATTTCAACTCCATCGCGATCCTCGACGCCGACGGCACCAACCTCGGGGTGTACCGCAAGGCGCACATTCCCAACGGCCCGGGCTACCAGGAGAAGAACTATTTCTCCCCCGGGGACACCGGCTTCAAGGTGTGGCACACCCGCTACGCGCGCCTCGGCGTCGGCATCTGCTGGGACCAGTGGTTTCCGGAGACCGCGCGCGTCATGGCGCTCGAGGGCGCCGAGCTCTTCCTGTTCCCGACTGCCATCGGCAGCGAGCCGCCGCCGGCGTTGCCGGTGAACTCGCGCGAGCACTGGCAGCGCACCCAGCAGGGTCACGCGGCGGCGAACCTGACGCCGCTGGTCGCCGCGAATCGCTACGGACTCGAGCGCTCGCTGCAGGATCCGGAGCACCTCTACATCCGTTTCTACGGCTCCTCGTTCATCGCGGACGCCATGGGCGGGAAGCTCGCCGAAGCGCCGGAGGAGGGCGACGCGGTGCTGACCGCGACGCTCGATCTCGAGGCGATCGCACAGCTGCGCGACAACTGGTTCGTGTTCCGCGACCGCCGGCCGGATCTCTATGGTCCGCTGGTGTCGCTCGATGGGCGGCGGCGGGACGCCTGAAGGCGGGTTTGCGCGTTCGCCGGTTTCCGGGGGTGTCGGGGTGTGTCGCCCCGAATCCGAATTGACGGAAATTGTCGACATGGCTGCTATCGATGTCGACAGTTTCCGTCAGTCCGCGCACGGGGCATTCGCGAGGGAGCCGCCCGCTCGGGCTTGTTGCATCCGGCGCCGATAACGCGCCGCACGTACAAACCGGCACCCCGGCCTTGCGGCCGGGACCCGGAGCTGGTGGAGGCGGGGGGAATCGAACCCCCGTCCGCAAGTCCTAGACTTCAGGATCTACGTACGTAGCTGCCTCTTTGATTCTCACGCGGCGCTACCCGAGGAGCAGGGAAGACGCAACGCCAGCGGACAGTGACTCTTAACGCGCCGGCCTGTCGCACGCCGGAGCGCGATCCTGTGAGCGCGTCCCCTGATTCGGTCGCACAGGCACGAGCCGGTCAGAGGTCAGCTGCGACTAGGCAGCCAGAGCGTAGTTGTCGTCGTTGGCAACTATAAGTTGCAGCAGGATTTACGAGGGCACTGCACCTCGGTACGCCCCTGAAGGTTCGCAACCCACGTCGAAACCGGTCGCCCCCATCAGGTTGACGGTCCCGAGCATACCCGAAGTCGCTGGCAGGAGTCGCCCGGGCCCCTCAGCGGGCGTGCTGCGCCTCACGGGCGAAGCTCAGCCGCGCCGCAGCAGCCGCGCCTTGTCCCGCTGCCAGTCGCGCTCCTTCTCGACGGCGCGCTTGTCGTGCTGCTTTTTGCCCTTGGCAAGGCCCACCTGCAGCTTGGCGCGGCCGTTCTTCCAGTACAGCTCGAGCGGCACCAGCGTGTAGCCACGCCGCTCGACCGCGCCGATCAGGCCCTGCAGCTCACTGCGCCTCAGCAGCAGCTTGCGCGTGCGCACCGGATCGGGGCTCACGTGGCTCGAGGCCGAAGGGAGCGGCGCCAGATGCGCGCCGATCAGAAACGCCTCGCCGCCGCGCATGTAGACGTACGCCTCCTTGAGCTGCGCGCGCCCGGCCCGCATCGCCTTTACCTCCCAGCCCTGGAGAGCAAGCCCCGCCTCGTAGCGCTCCTCGATGAAGTAGTCGAAGCGCGCCTTGCGGTTCTCGGCGATCAGCCGGGGGGATGGGTCGCCTTTGGCCATGATTCAAGGGTAATGGGACAATGCGCTCATGCGGGAGGTCAAGCGCTCGGCGCTCGTCAGCCAGCCGCCGGCCCGGCTGTTCGCGCTCATCAACGACATCGAAAGTTATCCGCAGTTTCTGCCCTGGTGCACCCATGCGCGCGTCGAGTCGCGCTCGGCGGCGCAGATGGTGGCGACCCTCGGCGTCAGGCAGGGCACCCTCAGGGGCGAGTTCACCACCCGCAACACCCTCGAGCCCGATCGCCGCGTGCACATGCACCTCCTCAGCGGGCCGTTCCGGATGCTCGAGGGCGAATGGCTGCTGACGCCGATCGAAGCGGACGGCTGCCGCGTCGAGCTGACGATGCGCTTCGCATTCAAGAGTGCGCTCACGGGACTGCTGTTCGAGCCCATGTTTGCCGCGACCATCGGCTCGCTGGTCGACGCCTTCGTCGCGCGGGCGCGCACCCACGGATGACCACGCCCAGGTCCGGAGCACGCAAGCGCTGCCTCGTGGCCTATGCGACCCGCGAGCGGCAGTACCTGTGGAGCGTGGAGCTGCCCGCGGAGGCAACCATCGCTGCCGCGCTGGCGGCGGCGCGCGAGCTTGCCGCCGGCGAGCCGGCCGGCGCGGACGCGCCGGCGTGGGATACGGCGCCGGTCGGTGTGTTCGGGGAAGTGCGCAGCCGCGGCGAGC
>JASHTN010000195.1 GCA_030040525.1 Gammaproteobacteria bacterium
GGCACTGTGAGCATGCACGTGAAGGCAACAATCGGCGCGATCCAGTAGATGAAGCTCGCGCACTCCGGAACCACGAGCTGCTTATGAAAGAGCTTCCAGAGGTCGCGGTAGGGCTGGAAGATGCCGGGGCCGCGCGCCCGTTGGATGCGTTCCTCCCATTGCAAGATGACACCCTGCAGGAGCGGCGCGAGCAGCAGCACGGTCAGAACCTGGCCAATCTGGAGCAGGATGTCCCGCGTCATGGCACGAGGCCTCCCACGCGCCTAGCAGGCAGCACGTTGCGGGAGTCGCGAGCGGGCGTAAAGCCCGCGGCGCCGCGTAGCGTGTTTACGCAGGGAGAGTGTCGAACTTGAGGCAGTTCGGGCATCGGCACCACACCCATTCCTCTCTTGCAGCTCGAGAGCGAGACTGGGTAGGCATCATCAGCCGATTCCCGGCGGTTCAAAGGAGGAATGCCATCTCCTCGCCCAAATATACGGACTCGCTCAGGGATGAGCAAGCAGAGTGGCGCGCCGCGCATAAAGGGCGCACTCGGTCGCCTGTCACCGCCGCCGCTCGCGGCCGTATCATGGTTGCGTCTTTGCACAAGGGCCGGGCCCGCGGGCGGCGTGAGCGTGTTTTCGCCCAACCATCAGCGTTACCTCTTCAGCCGGTTTCATTACATCGATGAGACTCTGGGGGAGGCCATACAGGCGCTCGCGCCCACCGACGAGGGGCGCATTTTCAAGCCGCTGGTACCGGATGCCACGCCGGCGCAGCGCAAGATTCTCGCGGACTATCTGACGCAGCTGCGATTCGCGCTGCGCAAGTTCATCGAAGCCCAGGACCTCAAGGAGATTCCCCGGAGCGTGAGCGGTCTCTGGTCGGTGAGGACCGCGGTCATCTTCGCGCAGAATGCAGTCGCCGAGCTGCACCCGGAGTACATGCGCGGCTACGGCGCGCTGGATGCGGAGTCGGTATCCGCCGGCGAGCGTCTGGTTGCAGAGCTCTCCACACTCCTCAAACGCATCGGCGAGTACCTCGACAAGGGCGAACAGGGCGATCTCGCGAGCCGCCTCGCACAGCTCGATGCCACGCGCGATGAGATCCTGCTGCTCAAGGAGCTCGAGCGCGTGATTACCGCGCATGGCCTCGTGGAGCTGAGGGCTTCCATTGAATCCCTGACCGAGCGCGCCGCGGCCCCGCGCCTCGAGATCGCCGTCTTCGGCCGCGTCAATTCCGGCAAGTCCTCCCTCCTGAACTGGTGGCTTGGAGAGCCGATATTGCCGACGGGTGTCATCCCGATCACCGCCGTTCCCACTCGCCTCGTGCACGGCGCTGCCGCCCGCGCACGCGTGCGGGCTGCCTCGAGCCCGCTTCGCGACATTCCTCTGAGTGAACTAGCCGACTACGTGACCGAAGCCGGCAACCCGCACAACGCCAAGCGCGTCCTCGAGGTCCTGGTAGAGGTCCCGAGTGAGCGCTTCGGTCGCGGGATCACTCTGATCGATAGTCCGGGGCTGGGCTCCATCGCCTCCGCCGGCGCGGCACAGACTCTCGACTATCTCCCTCACTGCGATCTCGGTGTTCAGCTGGTCGAGGCGGCCGGTGCACTCACCCGCGAGGACATCGCGGTCGCCCGCGCGCTCCTTGATGGGGGAAGCGATGTCCTGATCGCGCTCAGCAAGGCGGACCGACTCTCAAGCGCCGAGCTCGTACAGGCGCAGGGGTACGTCGGCGATGCGTTGGGCAGCGCCTTGGGGGTTGCGCTCTCGATACGCCCGATCAGCACGCTCCCGACTCATTCGGGGTTAGCCTCCGAGTGGTTCGATACGGAGGTGTCGCCGCGACTCCGCGACTATCGTGACCAGGCCGCCGTGGCGTTGCGGCGCAAGGTGGCCGTCTTGCGCGAGACGGTCATTGCGGTGCTCGGCGCTCGATTGAGCTCTAGGGGCAAACCCTCAGCGCGACCGCTCGAGGCATACGCGAGCGAGGAGCGGTTCTCGCAGATGCTCGCCGATCTCGCGCGCGCCCGTGCAGATCTCCTCGCCAGCGCAGATCGGGTGCGCGACTGCACCGACTGGCTCGTGGCGGGCCTTGCAAAGGATCTGGCGGGTCTCTGGCTCGAGGAAGGTCCTGGGAAGCTGCCGGCGGCCGAGCAGCTGCGCGCGGCCACGGCGCGACGGACAGCCGAGATCGGCGACGTCATCAGCGAACAGCTCAACGAGTGTCGCGAGAAGCTCCGTGAGCTCCTCGCGCGCGCGTCCGAGGAGTCCCACCCGGCCGAGGAATTGCCCGAGCCTCGGGGACGGCCGATCTACGATGTGAGCACGCTCCCTGCCCTCACGCGCTCCGCACGTCCCCGGTGGGCCCTCGGACTGCGTTCGCTGCTCCTGGCCGCCGCCAGAGACCGAATCGGCACGCAGATGCGAGCGGCACTTCGCGAGCAGCTGGCGGTGTTTTCCGCCGCGTTGCGACTGTGGGGCGGCCGCTATCTCAATGAGCTGGCGCAATTCCTCGAGGACGCGCGCGCCGCCGCTCGGAGCGTCCACCGCTCGGGTGCCTCCGCGCCGCCCGATGCCGCGAGCGCCGGCGCCATGCAGCACGATCTCGACCTTCTGGAACGGTGGCCTTCGGGACTCGGTTCCCAGCCCCCGGGCGCTGCCCACTAGGGAACCTCTGCGCAGGCAGTGACGCAGGGGTTGGATGAAAGAGAAATCGGATCAAGGATCATGCGAGAGGTGGAAAAGCGCGGATCAGTGGCCGATTTAGCCTCGGATCTTGGAGTCTTCCTGCCTTCTTGCCATTCACCAGGGACACGTCCCCTGTGGCGTGATCAAGCGTCGTCTGAGCATGTACAGGT
>JASHTN010000196.1 GCA_030040525.1 Gammaproteobacteria bacterium
ATCGCGATCACGAGCTTGGACGGCGAGATGAACGCGAACGTGTTGGTGAGCGGCACCAGCAGCCAGTCGTGCACCATTGCGAGCGCCGAGCTCGCGCCAAAGCGCGTGAGGTCGGCCTCATTCAGCGCAGAGAGCCATACCGGGAGGCCTACGGCCGAGGCGAGCACCGCAAGACCCAGGATGAGCGCCGCCGCGTCGTACCGGAAGCTGACGCGCTTGAAGTCGCCGCCCTCGCGGGCGCCGAGGAGTCCAATGCCAAAGGCTTTGACGAACGTCGCAAGCGCCACCGCCGCCGTGAGCGCAAGCCCGGCACCGGCGAGAGCGAGCGTCAGGCGTCCGCCCAAGGTGCTCAGGTGAAAGCCCTGGAAAACCGTCTGAAACGTGAACCACTCGGTGACGAACCCGATCTGTGGCGGCATCGCGGCGAGGCTCATGGTGGCAAAGAGCGTGCCGACGCCGAAGGCGAGTCCCGCATTGCGCAACCAGCCGCGTTGCGCGAGGCGGTAACCGCCGCCCGCGCTGTAGATGCCATCGGCACTCAGGAACATTGCACCCTTGGCGAGCGCATGCCCGCCTAAGTGCAGAACCGCCACCGTCCAGGCGAGGCCGGCGAGTGCGCCCTGCCCGTCCGAGCGGAAGATGAGACTCGCGCCGAGGGCCGCCACGGCGATCGAGGCATTCTCGGCTGAGGAAAACGACAGGAGGCGCCGCCAGTCATCCTGCTGAAAGGCGTAGAGGACGGCGAGGATGGAGGAGAGCACGCCCACCAAGGTGACCGTCACCCCAAGTCCGAAGGCCCCGCCGCCGCTCCCCGGGAGCCAATCGACGAGTCCGCGGGACAAGCCGAAGAACGCTGCGTTGAGGACAACTCCGGAGAGCAGCGCGCCCGAGGCCCCGCTCCCTGCGCTGTAGGCTCCGGGGAACCACTCGTAGAAGGGCAGCAGGCCGAGCTTGGCGCCGAAACCCACGAGGAGCAGCAAGCCGACGAAGACCCCCATACCCACGCTGAGCGTCCGTCCTCCATCGGCGAATGCCTCAAAGCCCATGTGCAGATGGGCAGCCGACGAGAGGAGGAGCAGCGCCAGGAGAATCGCCACGGCGCCCACCTCGAGCAGTGCCAGCATGAAGAGAGTGGCCTGGCCGGCGCCGAGCGTCAGCCGCTCGGAGAGCAGCATGACCGCGCCTCCGAGACTCATGACCTCCCACGCAATGAGAAATGAGTAAGCGTCCTGGAGACCAAAGACGCCGAGTGCCCCGAGGAGCGAGAGCGCAGCCCCGACCAGCCAGCCGGGCCTCGCCCCCTTCACGGGCGTCGCCAGCCAGGTCGCGAAGGCGGCCGGCAGGAGCCCGAACCCCAGGAGCCAGAGCGCCTCGGGCGTGTAGCAAACACGGACCACCTGCTCGCCTAAGTGCACCGGCAGCACCATGACGGCCGTGCCGTGCGGCAACGCCGCGAGGACGCCCGCCATGCCGGCGACGCACCCGAGCGCGAGCAGCCAGCGCGCCACGAACCTCAGGCGCAAGAGCGCCGCGAGACACCCCGCGACCCAGAGCCAGCAGGCGGCGACAAGCGTCTCAGGCACGGTAGTCTCCCTGCAGCTGACCTCCGCGCACACGCTGCGGCATGCGATTGAGCAGCATCAGGAGCGCCTGAATGATGGCGGCCGGGTTCGGCGGGCAGCCCGGTACATAGATGTCGACCGGAAATTCGCCATCGAGTCCATTGCCGCAGGCATATCCGCCGCCGTTGGTGCCGCCCGACACGGCGCAGACGCCGACGGCCATCACGAAGCGGGGTTCGGGCATCGCGAGGTACGCCTCCCTAAGCGGCGCGCGCATCGCATAGGTCACGGGGCCCGTGACCAGGAGCAGGTCCGCAAAGCGCGGTGAGGGCGTAAAGAAGATCCCGAGGCGATGCAGGTTATAGAACGGATTGTTGAGCGCCTGCAGCTCCGATTCGCAGCCGTTGCAGGAGCCGGCATCCACGTGACGGATGTGGAGGCTGCGGCCGAAGATGCGGCGGATGTCGCCTGAGAGCTGCTTCCCGGCCGAGGACGCGTGCGCCTGCGCCCAGATGAGGTCTTCGCGACTTCGCACACCGAAGGCCCAATCAGCGGAGGCCGTGAAGGCCCCGGTCGGACACTCCTCGACACACAGCTGACAGGTGACGCAGCGCCCGTAGTCCACGCGCACGCGCTCCCCGCCCCCTCCCTCCCTGATCGTGATGGCCTGCGAAAGACAGACCTCTGCGCAGCGCTCGCAGCCGCTCTCGCAGCGCTCGGGCGCAAAGCGCGGCATCCCGATGGCTCCGCGCTGTCCGTCATCGCCCCCCGGCGCGGGCCAGGTGGTGCTGGCGCTGCCTTCCTTCAATCCAAATAGTGTCCAAAGCGGCATGTCGGCGCCTCGCTAGCGGTCGCAACCCGCGATCGTGAGCCCGAAGCTCGCTTCGCTGATGGCGTAATCCATCATGTTGCTGTCGTGGACCGTGAAGGGAAATGCGCGCCAGTTGGAGAAGCTCGGCGACTTCACCTTGACGCGCACCAGTCGGCCGTCGTAACCGGTGTGCACCGCGTAGTAGAGCGTCCCACGCGGTGACTCCGCCCACCCCAATCCTTCGCTCGAGGCGAGCGGCGCGTAGTCGGCCCGGATCGGGCCCTTCGGCAGCTCGCTCAGCACTCTCTGAATGAGCTCCAGACTCTCATCAATCTCCGCGAGACGCACCTGCTGCCGTGCGTGCGCATCGCCCGCCTCACGGACTGCGACCTCGGGTTTGAGCTCATCGTAGGCGGCATAGGGCTGATCGCGCCGCAGATCGCGGTCGAGACCCGACGCCCGCTCGATGGGGCCGGTCGCGCCCTGGTCGAAGGCGAGCTTGCGATCGAGCACCCCCGTGGTGATCAGGCGATCGAGATGCGTCGTGCTGGTCTCGAGCATCTGCCCATAGCGCTGGATGTCAGCGCCGAGCCTGACGAGCGCCTGCGAGAGACCCGTCAGATCGGGCTCTCGCCGCAGCCCTCCGGGGACGATGAGATTGCGCAGGAACCGGCTCCCAGTCGCGACGCAATTGATCTGCTTGGCACGCTCCTCGAGGAGCTTGCCATGCGCGTCGCCTACCTTGAGGGTCGTCGTGGCGCACAGGTGTCCGAGATAGTGCAGGTGGTTGTAGAGGCGCTCGAGCTCGGCGAGCAGCACCCGCAGCCAGCGCGCACGCCGCGGCGGCTGACAGTGGGCGGCCTCCTCCAGGGCCTGACAGTACGCGAGCGCATGGGCGACCCCTCCTACGGCTGACACCCGCTCGGCAAGCACCACCCCCAGCTCGGGTTTCACACCCTCAAAGCGCTTCTCCATGCCGCGATGCTTGAAGAAAAGCTGCGGGTGGTAATGAAGGATCGCTTCCCCGATGTAGAGGAAGTTGAACTGAGCGGACTCGAGCACGTCCGCCCGAATAGGACCGAACGGTAAGAGCTGCACGTCCTCCTCGGAGGGGCCGGCGACCTCGGGGATCCCGTGCGGTGCGGGGGTGTAGGTGAGGGGCTGCGCCTCACCGGGGCGAAGGGGTGGCATGACCGCGTGCGCCCCCGCGAGAAGCACCAGCGGCTCGGGCTGCGGTGCGTCCTCAAACTTGAGCCCGCAGAGGTCGGTGACCTCTCGCTCGTGCCAGGAGAGAAGCGGTGCGATCGCCGCGAGGCTCGGGAGCGCCTGTCCCCGCGGCCGGCACCGCCAGATGTGCAGCGCGTGACCCGCGCTGCTGCGGATCAGGTAGCGCACCTCGGGATCGTCGGGCTCCGGAAACCACGCATATACCATCTGCATGCGCTCGCCGCGTTCGACCGCCTCCAGACACTGGCGCCTGAGGTCTGAGATCTCGACGTCCTCGAGGCGCACGACGGTCACGGCGCGCCTCCGGCCAGCGAGGCGGTGAGGGTCGTCGTCGAGAGCTGCTCGGCGATCACGGCGAAGTAATGCGTCAGGGTCGATGGCCACCAGAGGCCGAGCGCAAGCAGCGGGATCAGCGCGAGCCACATGGGGAGAAGACACCAGAGGCTGATGTGCCGCCGCGGCGGCAGATGCGGCACGGGCGTATCCGCGCGCGGATTCGCGCCGAAGTACATCGCCCGAAAGTGATTCAGAAACCCGACGAAGATGACGATGAGGAGGATCAGCATCACATAGACGGCCCATTCGTTCGGCCCGAGCAACCCCGCCCGCAGGATCGTCACCTCACTCAGGAAAAGTCCGAAGGGCGGCGCCCCGGTGATTGCCACCGCGCCGGCGATCCACAGTAGCCCCGTCACCGGCACCACCGCATTGACGTAGCGGATGCGTCCGATGCGTTTGGTGTTGAACACCTGCATCACGTTGCCGGCGCCAAAGAACATCAGCGACTTGTTGAGCGAGTGATTCAGCATGTGATAGAGCGCACCGGCAACTCCGAGCGGCCCGCCGAAGCCGAAGCCGAGCGCCATAACGCCCATGTGCTCGACGCTGGAATACGCCATGAGGCGCTTGACGCCCGTTTGACGCGCGATGAAGAGCGCCGCCACGAAGAGCGAGAACGCACCGATCGCCACCACCACGACGCGCGGCAGAGCCCCCAGGCCCGCGGCATCCGAGACCTGTATGAATCGCGCAATTCCGATCATGGCCGTGTTGAGCAGCGCTCCGGAGAGCATCGCCGAGACCGGGGTCGGACCCTCGCTGTGCGCGTCGGGGAGCCAAGTATGCATCGGCGCGAGCCCCACCTTGGTGCCAAAGCCGACGAGCACGAGCAGGAACGCCATGAGCGCGATGGTGGGATTGGTGCGCGGTGCGACCTCACGCAGCGTCTGCCAGGTGAGATCGTAGGTGGGGCCCAGCACCAGGCTCCCGCTCCAGTAGTAGAGAATGATCCCAAGGAGCGCCAGGCTGATGCCGCCCGACACCACCACGATGTATTTCCAGGCGGCCTCGATACTCTCGCGGCTGAGCTCGAAGCACACGAGGAAGGTACTCACCAGCGTCGTGAGCTCAATCGCAATCCAGTAGACGCCGATGCTGTTCATCAGCGGTCCCGCGAGCGTGGTGAGGGCAAAGCCCGCGAACAGTGCGTAGAAGCGGTAGCGGCGGCGCTCCTCTCCGGCGTGGCGCATGTAGCCGATCGCGTAGATCGAGGCGAGGAGATAGACGCTCGCAACGCTGAGGAGCACCCACGCCCCCAGGGGATCGACGATGAGATAGCTTCGCCAGTAGGTAAAGGGCCCACCGAGCGCCAGGGGCAGAAGGCGCAGCACGGCCGTGAAGACCACAATCGCAGCGGCGAGATTCAAGAGCTCCGCCACGCGCGGCCGCCGGAACACCACGCAGCCGACCACCGCCACGAGCGGCGCGAGGAGGATCACCGCGATCAGTTGTCCGACCATCAGCCTCTGAGCCTCCTGAGCTCACGGACGCTCGAGGTGCCCGCGTGTGATACGAGGAAGCGCACCAGGATGCCGAAGCACGCCACCACGACCAGGAGGTCAAAGAGAATCACCAGCTCGATCAGCAGCGGCATGCCGGGTACCAGGATCTGCGAGCCGAGGAAGATCCCGTTCTCGAGCACGAGGAGCGCCAGAATCTGGCTGATCGCCTCGCCGCGCACGGTCAGCATGAGAAATCCGACGAGCTTCATGGAGAGCATGACCGTCAAGGCCAGCACCGCCACCGTGCCCGCGACGCCCAAGGACTGTCCCAGATGGCTCGACACGACGAACGCAAAGAGCACGAGCATCGCCCCGACGACCAGACTCGAGGTCGGCGCCAGCCGCTCGTGCAGCTCACGGTCGACGTTGAGGCGCCGGACGATGCGCAGGATCAGGTACGGCAGGACCAGGCCGCGGAACAGGGCCGTCAGGACCGCGATCACGTAGAGCTCGGGGTACCCGCCGTAATAACCGACCGCCGCGGAGAGGATCGCGATCAGCCAGGATTCGGCGCCGAAGGCGATCAGGTACTCGAGCAGCCAGCGCGAGCCGAGCATCACGAACGCAAGCAGGAGGCTCGTGATCGCGAGCAGGCTGAAGAGGGACGCAACGAGGGGCGGAAGATGTGCGGCCAGCACGCCTCAGCCCCTCCTCTTCTGATCGATAGGCACGGTCTAACTCAACTGGTTCGCCACGATGGCCAGAATCGCGAGAAGGAACGAGGCGCCGAGCGGCTCCTGATACCGGTAGTAGCGCAGGCGCGACTGCGCCGTTTCGACGAATACCACTGCCAGGGCGACGACGAGAAACTTGAGGAAGAGTGCGCCGGCCGCCGCCACGGCGCCGACCGCGAGTCCCTCGCGCGACAGCCCCCACGGGAGCAGCAACACGTTGGAGAAGATCGTGTAAAGGATGAACTGCTTCATCATCGACGCCCAGCGCAGGAGCGCCAGCAGCGGGCCCGAGTACTCGAGAATCCTCGCCTCATCGATCATGTAGACCTCGATGTGGGTGCTCGAGTGGATCGGCAGGCGGTCGGTTTCAACCAGGAGCAGGATGAAGAACGCCGCCACCAGGAAGAGGTGAGCCGGGCCCCAATACACCTCGGGGTGCGCGACGAGCAGGTGGTTCACGACGAAAGGCAGCATCGCCTTGGCGAGCAGCGTGATTCCGACCAGCACCAGGATCAGCGTCGGCTCCGCGAGGATCGCGAGCATTACCGCTCGTGAGGAGCCGATGCCGCCGTATGCGCTTCCCGAGTCGAGGCCCGCAATGGTCACCATGAACGAGCCGAGTGTCAGGATGAGGCCGCCGCCCAGGATGTCCCCCATGTCAGAGAGCGGCAGCGGGAAATTCGTCAGCACGGGAATGAGAATCGG
>JASHTN010000017.1 GCA_030040525.1 Gammaproteobacteria bacterium
CTGGGTGCCGAGCTCCTCGGACGCGAAGTCATCGACGTGGATCAGCTCCATGACCTTGCGGTCGTAGTCGCGCAGCGCCGCCGCCTCGGTCTCGGACAGGAGTCCCGCGGCGAGCGCCTGCTGGATCTGTCCGGGCAGATCGAGCGCGGTCACCCGGCCGGTCTTGACACCCTCGACGCGCAGGCGCTTCAGCAGCGGCTCGAGCTCGCCGGCCAGGGTCATCGCCTCCTGCAGCAGCCCGAGCGGGCTGCCGGCCTCGACCCGGCGATAGACATGCTGACAGAGCCGCTCGCGCGCCTGCGTCGGCGCGGTTACCAGCGCGGCCACCTGGCGACCGAGCCGATCGCCGGGGGCGGAATAGACGCGGCCGCGCGGAAAGATGAGCGCGCGCATCGTGCCGGCGAGCAGCCGATTGGGGAAGTTGCGCAGAAACCCATGCAGCTGCTCCTGAGCGTGGTAGAGGAGATTGCGGCACGCCCACTCGACCACCGGCAGATCCTCCTCGGGGCGTCCCTGGTTCTCGTGGTGCTTGAGCACCATCGAGGCGAGGTACATGGCCGACAGCACGTCCCCGAGCCGCGCCGAGAGGCTTTCCTTCTTCTTCAGATAACCGCCCAGGGTGAGCATCGCCACGTCCACCGCAAAGGCAAACGAGGCGGAGAAGCGCACGATGTGCTGGTAGTAGCGCGCCGTGGGGCCCGTGACCGGCGCGCGGGTGAGGCGCGCGTGGGTGAGGGCCATGATGAACGAGCGCACGGCGTTCGAGAGCGTGAAGCCGATGTGTCCGAAGAGTGCGCGGTCGAATTCCGCGACGCCGGCGGCACGGTCGGGATTGCGCGCCGCGGTCATCTCGCGCAGCACGTACGGATGGCAGCGGATCGCACCCTGGCCGAAGATGATGAGGTTGCGGGTGAGCAGGTTCGCCCCCTCGACCGTGATCGCCACTGGCACGATCTCGTAGCCGCGCGCCAGGTAGTTGTTGGGACCCAGCATGATGCCCTTGCCGCCGTGCACGTCCATGGCGTCGTTGGCGACCTGGCGGCCCATCTCGGTGACGTGGTACTTGAGCATCGCGGAGGGGACCGACGGCTTCTCCCCGCCGTCGATGGCGCCGGCGGTCACCGAGCGCGCGGCATCCATGGTGTAGGTGAGGCCGACCATGCGGGCGATGGCCGCCTCGACGCCCTCGAAGCGCCCGACCGGCACGTTGAACTGAGTACGGATGCGCGCGTAGGCGCCGGTGGCCCACACGGCCGCCTGGGACGCGCCGGTGGTGTTGGAGGGCAGCGAGATGCAGCGCCCGACCGAGAGCTGCTCCACCAGCATGCGCCAGCCGCTGCCGGCCAGCTTCGCGCCGCCGACGATGAACTCCAGCGGCACGAACACGTCCTTGCCCTGGATCGGGCCGTTCTGGAACGGGACGTTGAGCGGGAAGTGCCGCCGGCCGATGCTGATCCCGGGCGTGCTGCGCGGGATCAGCGCCACGGTGATGCCGATGTCGACCTGCGCGCCGAGCAGGTGCTCGGGGTCGAACATGCGGAACGCCAGCCCGATGACGGTCGCGACCGGCGCGAGCGTGATGTAGCGCTTGCTGAAGTTGAGCCTGAGTCCGAGCACCTCGGCACCGGCCCAGGTGCCGCGGCACACCACCCCGGTGTCGGGAATGGCGGCGGCGTCCGAGCCCGCGCGCGGGCCGGTGAGGGCGAAGCACGGCACTTCCTCGCCGCGCGCGAGCCGCGGCAGGTAATGGTTCTTCTGCTCCTCGGTGCCGTAATGGTTGAGGAGCTCGGCGGGGCCGAGCGAGTTCGGCACGGCGACCGTGGAGGAGGCGGTGGGACTGCGGCTCGCGATCTTCGCCAGCACGCACGAGTGCGCATAGGCCGAGAATTCCAGGCCGCCGTACTTCTTCGGGATGATCATCGCGAAAAAGCCGCGGCTCTTGAGGAACTCCCAGACCTGCGGCGGCAGGTCGCCGCGCTCGTGCGTGATGTGCCACTCATCGAGCATGCGGCACAGCTCCTCGCAGGGTCCGGCGAGGAACTCGGTTTCCGCGCTCGACAGCTGCGGGCGCTGCGCCGAGAGAAGCTTGCGCCAGGCCGGCGCGCCGGTGAACAGCTCCCCGTCCCACCACACCGTGCCCGCTTCCAGTGCCTCCTTCTCGGTCTGCGACATCTTCGGCAGCAGCTTCAGGTAGGCGCGCATGAAGGGGCGCGTGATGAGCGCCTGGCGCAGGCGGCGCGCATTCAGCAGCCAGAGCGCCGCGAGCGCCAGCCAGAGAAACCCCTTCCAGACGCCCGCCGGCACACCGCTCGCGCCGAGCCAGGTGTAGGCCGCGAGCAGCACGGTGAAGGTGATCGTGAAGGTGAGCAGCGACAGGCGGCGGTAGGCAAGAAACAGCAGCGCGGCGATGAACAGCAGCGTGATGACGCCCCCTGCCTGGGTGACCGCGTAGGCGGCCGCGACGATGAGCGCCAGCGTGACGATCGCGCCTAACATGACGGGTTCCTCCGTGCCGCGCGCCGTACCGGACTATAGGCCAACGCAACAGCTCCTACAGTGACTCAACAGCCGCCGCGGGCTAACGCAACAGGTCGCTGACGCCGGCGCGTTCCTCGCGCAGCTCCGCCCAGCTCGCGTCCATGCGCTTGCGGCTGAACTCATCCACCTCGAGCCCGGGCACGATGCGGTAGTCGCCGCCGCTGACGGTGACCGGGTACGAGTAGATCACCCCGTCGGCAATGCCGTAGCTGCCGTCGGCCGGCACCGCCATGCTCACCCAGTCGTCCGCGCGCGTGCCATGTAGCCAGGTGTGCACGTGATCGATGGCAGCCGCGGCGGCAGAAGCGGCCGAGGAGGCGCCGCGCGCCTTGATGACCGCTGCGCCGCGCTGCTGCACGACCGGTATGAAGCTCTCCTCGATCCACTGCCGCGTCACCAGCGACTTGGCGGGCTTGCCGCCCACCAGCGCGTGCGACAGGTCGGGATACTGGCTCGGCGAGTGGTTGCCCCAGACGATCATCCGGCTGATGTCGCTGACACGACTGCCGGTCTGGCGCGCGAGCTGCGCCAGCGCGCGGTTGTGGTCGAGGCGCGTCATGGAGGTGAAGTTGCGCGGATTGAGCTCCGGTGCGTTGGCGCGCGCGATCAGCGCGTTGGTGTTGGCGGGATTGCCGACCACCAGCACCTTGCAGTCGCGATCGGCGACCGCGTTCAACGCGCGTCCCTGGGCCGAGAAGATCTGCGCGTTCGCGAGCAGCAGGTCGCTGCGCTCCATGCCGGGTCCGCGCGGCCGGGCGCCGACCAGCAGTGCCACCTGGCAGTCGCGGAAGGCGACGTTGGGATCGTCGGTGGCCAGCGCCTGGTTGAGCGTTGCAAAGGCGCAGTCATCGAGCTCCATCAGCACGCCGTTGAGCGCCGGCAGCGCCGCGCCGATCTCGAGCAGGCGCAGGTTGAGCGGCGTGTCGGTACCCAAGGCGCTCCCCGAGGCGACGCGGAAGGCAAGCGCATAGCCGATCTGGCCGGCTGCACCAGTGATGGCAACGTTGACGGCGGGTTTCATGGCAGGGCTTCGCTCGCTGGCAGACAACACAGAGCCTCAAATTTTAGCGTGCATGGCCCCACCGCAGCCCGCGCGCGCCCGGGAACCCTCGCTCAAAGCGCTTTCGGCCTTCAAACCCTTCCAGTCTGAGCGCTCTCAAAAGCGGCGCCAGGGGGCCGTAACCCCTGGGTTCAGGCCCCATTCCGGGCCGCCGAAAGAATTTGGTGAATTGGCTTGACACTTAAGTAGTGTTCTAGTAGAGTACATCACCAAGGAAGGCAGCCTGCATAGAGCGGGCGGCCGAAGCAGAGAGACGACCAGACTTACAGCAAAGGAGATGACCATGTTCGCAGTCGCATACAACGTGTACCGCCACCTCGCCGCCGCCGCCGCCGCCACCCTCATCACGCTGCTGATCGCCACGAGCTTCGTGCAGTCCACGGCGCTGCCCCCCGGGGCCCGCTCGGAGACCACCACGACAGCCGCACAGAGCGGCATGCCCACCTGGTTCGGCCAGCCGCAGCCCGCCACTTTGGTAGATTAGTGGACTAACTTCCCGTTACAGGCGAGCGCATGGATCCCCAGTGGGACGACAGCATGCCGATCTATCGGCAACTGCGGGACCGGGTGGTAGCGATGATTCTGGAAGGCGCGCTCAAGGAAGGCGACCCGCTACCCTCGGTCCGCAACGTTGCCGCGGACTTCAGGCTGAACCCGCTCACTGTGCTCGAGGGCTACCAGCAGCTCGTCGACGAGCAGCTGGTGGAGAAGCGGCGCGGCCGCGGCATGTTCGTCAGCGCCGGCGCCCGCAAGGCGCTCATGAAGGACGAGCGGCAGCGCTTCCTCGAGGACGAGTGGCCCAAGGTCCACGCGACCATCCAGCGCCTGGGACTCTCGGCCGCGGAGCTGCTGAAGAGCAGCGTTGCGGCGCCCGCAGCTCCCTGGCCCGCGAGCAACCGGCAGGACAAGGACAATGACAGCAGTAGTTGAAGCCCGGGGCCTGGCCAAGTCCTACGGCCCCACCCGCGCCCTGGACGGCGTGAGCTTCACCGTCGAGCAGGGCCGCATCGTCGGACTCATCGGTCCGAACGGAGCCGGCAAAACTTCCGCCCTCAAGGCGATCCTCGGGCTCACCCCCTTCGAGGGCGCGCTCACGGTGCTCGGACTCGATCCGCGCTCGCAGCGCGATGCGCTGATGCAGGAGGTGTGTTTCATGGCCGATGTGGCCGTGCTGCCGCGCTGGCTGCGCGTCGCGCAGGCGCTCGAGTTCGTCGCCGGCGTGCATCCGCGCTTCGACCGCACGGTGGCTGCGGGCTTTCTCGCCAGGACCGACATCCGCATGGACAGCCGCGTCGGCCAGCTCTCCAAGGGCATGGTCACGCAGCTGCACCTGGCGCTGATCCTGGCGATCGATGCACGCTTTCTGGTGCTCGACGAGCCGACGCTTGGACTCGATCTGCTCTACCGGCGGCAGTTCTACGACACGCTGCTCAATGACTATTTCAACAAGGAGCGCACCATCCTGCTCACCACTCACCAGGTGGAGGAGGTCGAGCAGCTCTTCACCGACGTGATCTTCATCAACCGCGGGCACATCGCGCTCAGCGCTTCCGTCGAGGAGCTCGGCGAGCGCTACGTGCAGCTCACCGTGAGCGCGGACGCGGCGCCGCGCGCCCGCGAGCTCAAGCCCTTCTACGAGCGCGAGGTGTTTGGCCGCACCGCGATGTTCTTCGAAGGCCGCACGCCCGGGGAGCTCGCGCCGCTCGGCGACACCCGCACGCCCTCGATCGCGGACCTGTTCGTCGCCCGCATGCAGGGGGTGAGTCAGCCATGAATGCCACGCTGGAAACCGAGAGCAGCCCCGTGCACGCTCCCGCCTCGCACCGCTTCGGGCCGGCCAACACGCTGCTGATGCTCGGCCGGCGCGAGCTGTGGGAGCATCGCGGCCTGTGGATCGCGCCGCTGGTCGTGGCTGGCGTCATGATCGCGATGTGCATTGTGGCGATTCTCTACACCCACCCCGACCTGCGCGGCGCCGTCGACCTCAACTGGTTCACCGCCGATCAGCGCGCCGCCGCATTCACTGCTGCGGGCTGGACGCTGTCCTCGCCGCTGTTCCTGGTGGCCTACATCGTGATCTTCTTTTACCTGTGCGACTGCCTGTACGCCGAGCGCAAGGACCGCAGCATCCTCTTCTGGAAGTCGCTGCCGGTGTCCGATGAGCTCACCGTCGCCGCGAAATTCCTGATCGCCGCCGTGGCCGTGCCGCTCGGGGTGTATGTGCTGGCCGCGGTCACGAGCCTCGCGTTCGTCAGCTTCTGGAACCTGTTCGTCACGCTGGGCGGCGCGCCGCAGCTGCGCGTGTGGGACGGCGCGGCCTGGCTGCTCGCCGAGTGGCAGCAGCTGCTGCTGGTGATCCTGACTTCGCTCTGGTATGCGCCCATCTATGCCTACCTGATGCTCATCTCGGCGTGGGTGCGGCGCAGCCTGTATCTGTGGGTGACGCTGCCGCCGGCGCTCGCGCCGCTCATCGAGTGGCTGACCTTCCGCACTCATTATGTGTGGGACTTCCTCCTCTATCGCTGCTTCGGCATCTGGCACATCGCGGGCCTGGAGCAGCTGGTCAACGGTCACGCGCACGGCGCGCACCCGGTATTCAGGAACCCCCATTTCGCCGCCGCCTTCTCCAACGTCGACCTGTGGCTCGGGGTGCTGGCGGCGCTCGCACTGCTTTACGCCGCGGCCCGCATCCGCCGCTACCGCGACGACACCACCTGAGCCGGCGGCGCCGCGCTCCCTCCGCCTGCGGCGAGGCTCGCCCGGCTGCGCTCAATCTGCCGCGCGAGCCCCGCCGACCCGAGCGCGTAGTGCGCCGCCGCCCACAGGTACAGGAGCAGCGTCAGCATGATGCCCTGACGCGAGGCGAGGGCGAGCGCGCCCGCGCAGGCGCCAGTCACGGCCTGCGCGGCCCCACGTGGCGCGATGCCGCCGGGGCACGCACTGCGAAACGCCGCGCCCGCATCGCCGCCGATCGCTGCGAGGGTGGCGAGCCAGGATGCTCCCGGATGCGCAAAATGTATCGCCGCCAGTCGATCGATCAGCCAGCCGGTGAACGGCGGCCCGCCGGCGAGCGCGAGCAGCGTCAGGCACAGGTACAGGAGCGCCGTGGCGGTGGCGCGCTGCCGCACAGCGACCACGTTCTGAACGATGCCGAAGGTCGGGCCGAGCGTCACGTACTGGCAGAAGCCCGCCAGCGCCAGCAGCCACGCCGCGGCGCGCCAGGCGGGCTGCGCGAACGCCGCGAGGTACAGCGGTGTCGCGAGCACCAGACCCGCGGCCGGAACGAGCGCGTACCAGCGCGCGCCGCGCCTGGCGAGTGAGTCGGTGACCGCCCCGCCGAGCAGCGTGCCGGCGGCGACCGGGATGCTGCCGGCAAGCCCCAGCACCACTCCGATGGTTGCGAAGTCGAGCCCGTAGGCGCGGTTGAAATAGGCCGGAATGAAGACGTACGAGCCGTACGAGGCGAAAGACGCCACCGTGATGCCGACGATCACATTGGCGGTCGGCCAGCGCAGCAGCAGCGTCCGGGCGACGGCGCCGAGCTCGGCGAGCTCGGCGGACAGGGCGAAGCGGGACGCAGGTCCGGGCGCTGCGCCCTCGGCCTGCCCGCGCGGCGGCTCGGCGACGTACCGGCGGATGAGCAGCGCCACCACGATTCCCGGCAGCCCGACCGCGACACAGGCGCTGCGCCAGCCCGCGTGCAGCACGACGTACCCGCCGACGACCGACACGAACAGGTAGCCGAGCGACAGCCCGCAGGAGTAGACCGAGAGTGCGGTGGTGCGCCGGGTGTGGTCGTAGTAGTCCGAGATCAGCGAGTGCGCCGGCGCCGAGCACCCGGCCTCGCCGATGCCGATGCCGACGCGCAGCGCGAGCAGCTGGGCGAATGAGCCGGCGGCGGCGCACAGCGCCGTGAGTCCCGACCAGGCGGCGAGCGCCACGGCGATGATGGTCACGCGGCTGACACGCTCGGCGAGGCGCGCGATCGGAATGCCGCAGAGCGCGTACAGCGAGGCGAACGCGGTGCCGGCGAGCACGCCGAGCTGCGTGTCCGAGAGCCGCAGGTCGACCTTCATCGCCTGGGCGATGACCGGCACGAGGCTGCGGTGCGCGGAATTGAACGAGTACGCCAGCATCAGCAGCACGACGACCACGCGCCGGTAGGCGCGGCTGCCGCTCCCCGGGTCGCCGTGCAAAGCGTGCGTGCCTAGCGCTGTCCCGCCTGGGCCTCTTCCGTCCAGTCGTCCTCGACGTAGAACGGACCCGGGCGCTCGCGCAGCTGCTCGTACTTGCAGATCTCGGGCTCGGGGCCGAGCGGCGTCGACACCCCGTTGCGGAACGCCCATTCGCCGCGCTCGCTGTCGGCGGCGCGCACGTAGCTGTTGATCATGAAGCGGCGCTCGCCGCAGCTCCGGTTCGGTCCCGAGCCGTGCACGGTGTAGAGCGTCCACAGCAGCAGGTCGCCGGGCTGCATCTCGCAGGTCACGGCCGCCTGCGGGTCGAGGCCGGCGCGCTGCAGCGCCTCGTCCGGCGTCTCGCCCGTCATGATCGTGCCGTCCTCCGAGAGGCCGAGGTAGCCGCGCAGGTGACTGCGCGGGAAGATGCGCAGCGCGCCGTTCTCGGCCGTCTGCGGGTCGATCGCGAGCCCGGTGGTGACCGTGCTCTCGAGCATGTTGCGGGTGGCCGCCGCATTGCGGAACCGCGCGTCCTGATGGTAGCGGTAGAACGTGTACTTGGCGCCGGGCGGCTTCCAGTGGATCTGGTGCGTCATCTGCCTGATGTCGGCGCCGAGAAAGGGCTCGAGCACGCGCAGATAGCGCGGATCGCGCCGTAGGCTCTCGAGGTAGGGGTTGATCCAGGCCGTCCAGTGCGCCTGCAGCACCACGCGCCGCCGGGCGTGCGGGTCATCGAGCACTTCGAAGAGCAGGTTCCGGTCGCGGTAGGTGGCGTGGTGCCTGAGCCCCTCGCGGTAGACCCGGTCGACCTCGGCGCCGACGCGCTGCATGTCCTCAGGGGCGAAGAAGCCGCGAACGATGGCGTAGCCTTCGGTGCGCAGCTGCTCGACGATGTTCGGCACGATGCTCTCCCGAAAGCGGCAACGGCGCCGCGCAGCGCCTCGACCCGGCGGGCGGTGCCTCCGCGCGGCAGCCCGCCGCCCCGTGGCGCCCCCTGCGGATTCTACGCCGGGGGCGCTCGCTCACGCCGATAGATCGCGTTTATCATCGCGATGCGGAGCAGCGATTGGCCGAACAGAGCCGGGATCGTCGAGACTGGCGCGGCTCAGTCATGAGGAGGATGCCATGTTTGATACCAGGAATGATCTGCCGGCCAACACCC
>JASHTN010000197.1 GCA_030040525.1 Gammaproteobacteria bacterium
AGGCGGTCGGCATCGCCAACGACGTGATCTACGGTCTGGCCGCCGCCGTCTGGACGCGCGATGTGACCACCGCGCACCGGGTCGCGCGGGCGCTGCGCGCGGGCACCGTGTACGTCAACTGCTACGACGCCGACGATCTGACCGTGCCGTTCGGCGGCTACAAGCAGTCCGGCATCGGCCGCGACAAGTCGCTGCACGCGCTCGAGAAGTACACCGAGCTCAAGACGACGTGGGTGGATCTGTCGTGAGGTTCTGACGGGCGCCGAACCACCACTCCGCCAGTTTCTCGCCAGCGCCCCGCGGGGCTTGAGCGATCTGCTCGCCCGCGAGCTCGTTGCCTGCGGCGCGAGCGAGCTGCGCGAGCGGGCGGCCGGGGTCACCTTCAGCGGCACGCTCGAGTGCGCCTACCGGGCCTGCCTCTGGTCGCGGATCGCCAGCCGGGTGTTTCTCACGCTGGCGGAGTTCGAGGCGCGCGACGCCGCGGAGCTGCACGCGGCGGTCGAGAGCCTCGACTGGCCGGCACAGCTCGCCCCCGGCGCGACGCTCGGCTGCGACTTCAGCGGCCGGCACCCCGCCATCACCCACACGCACTACGGCGCGCAGAAGCTCAAGGATGGCATCGTCGATGCGATGCGCAGCGCCACCGGTGCGCGTCCCGACGTGGCGCGCGAGCGGCCGGACGTGCGTGTGCACGCACACGCGTACGGCACGCACGTCACCCTCGCCCTCGATCTGTCGGGCGACAGCCTGCACCGGCGCGGCTATCGCTCTGCCGGCGGGGAGGCGCCGCTCAAGGAGAACGTCGCCGCCGGGGTGCTGCTGCGCGCCGGCTGGGAGGAGCTTGCGGCGCAGGGCGCGGAGCTGCTCGATCCGCTGTGCGGCTCGGGAACGCTCTGCATCGAGGCGGCGCTGATCGCCTCCGGCCGCGCGCCCGGCCTGACGCGCGGCTATTTCGGTTTCCTCGGCTGGCGCGGCCACGATGCGGCGCTCTGGGAACGTCTGCGGCGCGAGGCGCTGGAGCGCGCCCGTACCGGCGAGTCGACGACCGCTATCGTGCGCGGCGCGGACCGCGACCCGCACGCGATCCGCATCGCGGGCGATAACGCCGAGCGCGCGGCAGTCGCCTCGATGCTGCGCTTGGAGGTCGCCCCGCTCGCGGCCGCAGCGCCGCTCGCCCGCGCGGCCGCCGCACGGCCCGGACTCGTGTGCACCAACCCGCCGTACGGCGTGCGCCTCGGCGACCGCGAGGCCGCGCGTGCCGTGCACCGTGAGCTCGGCGAGGTGCTGCGCCGGCGCTTCAACGGCTGGCAGGCGGCGGTGCTCACGGCTGCGCCGGGGCTCGGCACCGAGCTGGGGCTGCGCGCCTACCGCACCCACGCGCTGTGGAACGGCGGCATCGAGTGCCGTCTGCTGCGCATCCGGGTCGAGCCCGGCAGCGCGCGCGAGCCTGGCTCACTCGGTCGGGGGCTGGAGCACCTGAAGGACACGCCCGGCGCGCAGATGTTTGCCAACCGGCTCGCCAAGAACCTGAAGCGCCTGGCTCGCTGGGCCGAGCGCGGCGCTGTGTCCTGCTACCGGCTGTACGACGCCGACATGCCGGAATACGCCTTCGCCATCGACCGCTATCAGAGCCTGGCTCCCGAGGAAGCCTGGCTCTGCGTGCAGGAGTATGCGCCGCCGGCCGAGATCGAGCCGCAGGCTGCGCGGCGGCGGCGCGGGGAGGTGCTGGCCAGCCTGCCGGAGGTGACGGGGGTGCCGCCGGCGCGCATCCGCCTGCGCACGCGCCGACGCACGCGGCGCGGCGAGCAGTACCACAGGCTCGATGAGCGCGGGCAGTTCCTCGTCGTGATGGAGGGGGGCCTGAGGTTCCGCGTGAACCTCGGCGACTACCTCGATACCGGGCTGTTCCTCGACCAGCGCATCATCCGCGCCCGCGTGCGGGATGCGGCGCGCGGGGCGCGCTTCCTCAACCTGTTCGCCTATACCGGTGCCGCCAGCGTGTATGCAGCCGCCGGCGGGGCCGTATCCAGCACCGCGGTCGACCTGTCACGGACCTACCTCGAATGGGCGCGGCACAACCTGGCCCTGAACGGCTTCGACACCGCGGCGCACGCCTGCGTGCAGGCCGACTGCCGCGAGTGGCTGAAGCAGGCCGCGCACAGCGGCGCGCGCTTCGAGCTGGTGTTCCTTGCTCCGCCGACGTTCTCGAACTCGAAGCGCATGGCGGGGGTGCTCGATGTGACGCGCGACCACGCGGCGCTGATCGATGACTGCGCGCGGCTGCTCGCTGCCGCCGGCCTGATCGTGTTCTCCACCAATGCGCAGCGCTTCCGACTGGATACCGCGCTCACCACGCGCTACGACGTCCGTGACGTCTCGGCGGCGACGCTGCCGAAGGACTTCGAGCGCAATCCGCACATTCACCGCTGCTACGAGCTGCGGCCGCGTTAGAGCGCACGCGCTGCCTGGCAGCCAAGTCAAACCCGACAACCTCAGAACTGCGCCGTGATGTGGGCGAACAGATACCGCCCCATCGCGTCGTAGACACCCGGGAAGGTGTTGCCGTTGCAGTTCGCGCCGGCGACGCTGCCGGTCGAGCAGTCGGCGAGCAGAACGAGCGGCGGATCCTTGTCGAAGATGTTGTTGACACCGAGCTGCAGCCGCACGTTCTTGTAGACATTGAACGTGGCCGACAGGTCGAAGTAGTTGAAGGCCGGGATATGCACCAGCGGCGCATAGTAGGAGGTGCCCGCCAGGTACTTGCTCGGGTTGGTCTGCTCCGAGGTCTGTGTGCCGATGTAGCGCCACCTCAAGGTGAGATCGAGCCCGTCCCAGGGGGTCGACCAGGTGGCATTCAGCACCGAGCGCCACTTCGGATCCTCGCCGCCGCAGACATCGCCGTAGTACCCGGCGCAGTCGTAGGAGCCCATGCCGGGGACCGGCGTCGTGGCGATCGACCTGAGGGCGGTGCCCTCGAGTCCGAAGAGCATCGAGCCAAATCCCTGCGGAAGCTGCAGGCGGTAGCTGCCCTTGAGATCGTAGCCGCGGGTCGCGAGCAGGCCCTCGTTGATCTCGGTGTCGGTCACGTAGCCGAGGGGCGACAGCCACAGCGAGCCGTTGGCCGGATCGCGGTGCACCAGGTTGCAGAACAGATCCTCGAAGACGCAGCCGTTGATGATGGTGTTGCCGCCCAAGGTCTCGATGACGTCCTTGATCGAGATGTCGAAGTAGTCGAGCGACACCTGCAGGTTCGGCACCGCCCTTGGGGTCAGCACGAAGCCCACCGAGTAGGTATCGGCGATCTCGGGCGACAGGTTGGGATTGCCGCCGAGCAGGCCGTTGTACTGTTTGGCGGGGTTCCCCTCGAGGTGCCCGTACTCCGCCGCCGTCAGGCCGCTGCGCTCGCACTCCGCCAGGGTTCCGGAAGGGGTGGGGCCGGTGCACGGATCCTCCGACCCATCGAGTCCCACCGACTGCGGTGAGTACAGCTCGCCGATGTTCGGGGCGCGCACCGCACGCTGGTAGCTGCC
>JASHTN010000198.1 GCA_030040525.1 Gammaproteobacteria bacterium
AAGCGCGGCGTCGGGCCGACGTCCTCGTAGACGGGATCACCCTGCTCGTCGGTGGCGATCACGCGCTGGCCGGCGACGTAGGGCATGGCGGCGGCGACTTCGGCGAGCGCCGCGCCGAGCAGCTCCGTGGTGAGCTGCTCGGGCGTGCGCCCGGGGAACATCTCGGCGAGCGCGGCAAGCCGCGCGGCGTCATCGAGCGGCAAGCGCACGGCGAGCTCGCGCGCGCTGCGCGGTGCAGCCGCCGTCTCGCGCCAGCTCTCCAGCAGCTCCTTGAAACGCAACTGCCACACTCCGCTTGAATCAGGCCGGGCGCGCATTCTAGCGAAAAGCGCCGGCATCGGCCGCTCAGGGCTGCGGCCGGGGAAGCGACCCGCTTGACGCGCCCGCGGCCGGACAGGGATACTCGCCGTCAAATGTTGCCGCACCGCAGCCCGACGCGTTCCTGGTGGTGGCGCGCTCCATAACGGAGTGGGCTGACGGTCAGTTTTTCCGCACGAGTTCCCAGCAGAATCCGACGACAGCAGAAAACCCATCTCCGGCAGATTCCGGGGATGGGTTTTCTGCTTTTGGACAGGTAGCAGACCTTGCCAGCACAGTTCGACATCACGGGTGATCTCGACACGCCGGTCTCGGCCTTCATGAAGCTCGCGCCGTTCTCGCCGCGTTTCCTCCTCGAGAGCGTCGAGGGCGGCGAGCGCCTGGCGCGCTATTCGTTCATCGGCTTCGGCGCGGGACTCGAGCTGCGCCTCGATCGCGCCGGACTCATGCTCGGCGCCGAGCGCCGGCCGCGGCCGCGCGACGGCGTGCAGCTGCTGGCGGCGCTGCGTGCCGCGCTGGCGCAGGCGCCGCAGCCGGAAGCGGACGTCGACGGCGTGCCGCTCGCCGGCGGGCTGGTCGGCTATGCCGCCTACGATGTCGTGCGCTACTTCGAGCGGCTGCCGGCGGGCGCCGGGCGCGACGGCGGCGTGCCGGCGCTGCACTATGTCGCGCCGCGCTCGATGCTGGTGTTCGATCATCTCACCCGCGGCATTGCCCTGGTGCATGCCGGTGCCGCCGACGAGCGGCGCGCGCTGCGTCGCGAGGTGGTGCAGGCGCTGCGCGGCGCGCTGCCCAACGGCCGCCGTCCCGCGCGCTATGCGCCGCCGTCGCCGGCCTTCGCGCGCGCCGATTACCTCGCGGGGGTGCGGCGCACGCAGCAGCACATCGCCGCGGGCGACGTCTACCAGCTGGTGCTGGCGAGCCGCTTCTCCGGCCGGCACGAGCTCGATCCCTTCCAGGCTTACCGCGCCCTGCGGCTCATCAACCCCTCTCCTTATATGTATTACTGCGCACTCGGCGAGGTGGCGGTGGTCGGCTCCTCTCCCGAGGCGCTGGTCAAGCTCAACGGGCGGCGCGCGCAGCTGCGGCCGATCGCCGGCACGCGGCCGCGCGCTGCCGATCCGCAGGCGGATGAGGCCCGTGCCCGTCAGCTGCTCGCCGACCCCAAGGAGAACGCCGAGCACGTGATGCTGGTCGATCTCGCACGCAACGACCTCGGGCGTGTCGCCCGGGCCGGGAGCGTGCGCGTCGAGCCCTACCGCGTGATCGAGCGCTACAGCCATGTCATGCACATGGTGAGTGGCGTGCACGGCGAGCTCGCCCGCGGTCGCGATGCCTTCGACCTGTTCGCCGCGGCGTTCCCGGCCGGCACGCTGGTCGGGGCGCCGAAGGTGCGCGCCATGCAGATCATCGATGAGCTCGAGCCGGTGAGCCGCGGCCTGTACGGCGGCACGGTCGGCTACTTTGGCGCGCGCGGCGACATGGATCACGCCATCACCATCCGCACGCTGGTGTTCAGGGGTGACGAGTACAGCTACCAGGCAGGCGCCGGCATCGTCGCCGACAGCGTGCCGGAGACCGAGCACGAAGAGGTGTTGGCGAAGAGCGCGGCCATGGTGCGCGCGCTCGAGCTCGCGGCGGAGGGGTTGTGACGGCCCGCTTGCTGTTGATCGACAACTACGACTCCTTCACCTACAACCTGGTGCAGGCGTTCCTGGTGCTCGGCGCCGAAGTCAGCGTCTACCGCAACGATGCGCTCGAGGTGCCGGAGGCGCTGGCGCTCGCGCCCTCGCACCTGTGCATCTCGCCCGGCCCCGGCACACCGCGCGACGCCGGGGTCTCCATGGACATGATCCGCGCCTTCGCCGGGCGCATCCCGGTGCTCGGGGTATGTCTCGGGCATCAGTCGATCGTCGAGGTGTTCGGCGGGGAGATAGTGCGCGCGGAGCGTCTCATGCACGGCAAGACCTCGCTCGTCGCGCACGACGGGCGCAGCGTCTTCACGGGCCTGCCGCAGCCGTGCGAGGTCGGGCGCTACCACTCGCTGATCGCCGCCCCCGGGAGGCTGCCCGCGGTGCTCGAGGTGAGCGCGAGCACCGCCGAGCGCGAGATCATGGCGGTGCGTCACCGCACGCTCACGGTCGAGGGCGTGCAGTTCCACCCCGAGAGCATCCTCACCCCGGAGGGCCCGCGGCTGCTGGCGAATTTCCTCGGAGAGAGCGATGGCCGCCGCGCCTGAGCTGCTCGAGCAGCTGATCGAGCGGCGCGACCTGAGCGCAGCCCAGGCCGGTGAGCTGCTCGCGCATCTCACCGACCCGAGCCTCGCGCCAGCGATGGGCGGGGCGCTGCTCGCGGCTCTCACCGCCAAGGGCGTGGTGGCCGAGGAGCTGCGCGGGCTCGCGCGGGCGATGCGCGCCATGGCGCGCCGACCGCTGCTGCCTCCCGGCCTGCGGGCCATCGACGTCGTCGGCACCGGCGGTGATTCCTCCGGCAGTTTCAACATCTCGACCGGCACCGCGCTGCTCAGCGCCGCCGCCGGACTCCCGGTGGTGAAGCACGGCAACCGCTCGGTCTCGAGTCACTGCGGCAGCGCCGACGTGCTGGAGGCGCTCGGCCTGCCGATCCCGCTCGATGCTCATGCCGCCGGCGCGTGTCTCGCCGCGAGCGGCTTCACCTACCTGCATGCGCCGCACTATCACCCGGCGACGGCCGGCGTTGCCGCGATCCGCAGGGCGCTCGGCGTACGCACCGTGTTCAACATCCTGGGTCCGCTCGTGAACCCCGCCGAGCCGCCGCTGCACCTGATCGGCGCGTTCAGCCTGGATGTCGCGCAGCTCATGGCCGAGGCGCTCGCGGGGCTTCCCATCGAGCGGGCGTTCGTCGTGCACGGCGGCGCGTCGGGCTGGGACGAGCCGACGCCGATCGGGCCGTTCGCCGTGTTCGACGTGCGGCCCGGCCGCGTCACTTCCGCGGTGCGCTCCCCCGAGGACTACGGGCTGCGCCCCTGCAGCGCCGCGGAGCTCAAGGGCGGGGATGCGGAGCGCAACGCGCGCGCACTCACCGCCGTCCTTCTGGGGGAGGATCGCAGTGCGCATCGCGATTGCCTGCTGCTCGGCACGGCGCTCGCGCTCGAGGTGGCTGGCGTGGTCACCGAACCGCGCGCCGGCATCGAGCGGGCGGCGGCGGCCATCGACTCCGGCGCCGCACGGCGGGTGCTGGACGCCCTCAAGGCGCAGCCGCGGCGGGAGCCTGCGCCGTGAGCGCATTTCTCGAGGAGATGGCGGCGGCGAGCCGCGCGCGGCTCGAGAGCGCAAGACGCCGCCGGCCTCAGGCCGCGCTCGAGGCGGCCGCACGCGCGGCGCCGCGCCCGCCGCCTCTGAAGCTCGCTGCCGAGTCGTTCGATCTCGTCGCGGAGCTCAAGCTCCGCTCGCCGGCCGCGGGAGCGCTTACTGCGGGCTCTGCGGACCTCGAGCGACGGGTGACGGCCTACGCGCGCGCGGGAGCTGCGGCGGTGTCGGTGCTCACCGAGCCGAGCCGCTTCGACGGCTCGCTCGAGCACCTGGAGCGCGCGGCACGCGCGCTCGCGACGCTCGGCGTGCCGGCGATGCGCAAGGACTTTCTCCTCGACCCTTACCAGGTGCTCGAGGCCCGCGCGGCCGGCGCCGGCGGTGTGCTGGTCATCGTCCGCATGCTGTCGCGTCCCGAGATCGGCGCGCTACTCGACTGCGCGCGCGCGCACGGGCTGTTCGTGCTGCTCGAGGCGTTCGACGCGCGCGACATCGAGGTCATGCAGGGGTTCCTGGCGGGGCCGCGCGCCGGCCCGCCGCTGCTCGCCGGGGTGAACTGCCGGGACCTCGAGACCCTCGAGGTGATGCCGCAGCGCCTCATCGAGCTCGCCCCGCTCCTGCCGCCAGCGGCGCCGAAGGTGGCCGAGAGCGGCCTGACCTCGGCGGCGAACGTGCAGCAGGTCGCCGCTGCCGGTTACACGCTGGCGCTCGTAGGCGCCGCCCTCATGCAGGGCAGTGACCCGGAAGCGCTGGCCGCGGGGCTCCTGTCTGCGGGGCGCGCTGCGCGCCGGGGACGCTAGATGTGGATCAAGATCTGCGGCATGACGACCCCGGCGGCGGTGAGTGCCGCGCTCCACGCTCAGGTGGACGCGCTCGGCTTCCTGTTCGCCGAGTCGCCGCGCCAGCTGACGCCGCAGGCGGCCGCTGCGCTCGCAGCACCGGCGCGCGGCCGCGCGCGCTGCGTGGCGGTCACGCGCCATCCGAGCCGTGCAGCCCTCGAGGAGATCCTCGCCGTGTTCAGGCCCGACGTGCTGCAGACCGACCTGGCGGATCTCGATGAGCTCGATCCGCTGCCGGGACTCGAGCTCCTGCCGGTGCTGCGCGCCGGCGAGCCAGTGCCTGCGCGCCTGCCCGGCCGGATCCTCTTCGAGGGACCTGCGAGCGGCAGCGGGGTCGTGAGCGACTGGCGCGCCGCCCGTGCGCTCGCGCGACGCACGCGGCTCGTGCTCGCCGGCGGACTGAGTGTCGCCAATGTCGCGAACGCGCTCGCGGCCGTCCGTCCGTTCGGTGTCGACGTATCGAGCGGAGTCGAGGAGGAGCGCGGGGTCAAGAGCCCGCTCAAGATCATGGCATTTGTGGCTGCCGTGCGCGCCGCCTCGGGCGCGGCGGCCGCCGTCCCCTCCAGCGAGGATCCCGTATGAACGCACCGGCTGCCTCACCCGATGCTGCGCGACTGCTCGCCGAGCTGCTCGCCGGAAGCTTCCCCGATGTGCGCGGCCGCTTCGGCCCGTTCGGCGGGCGCTACGTTCCCGAGACGCTCATCCCGGCGCTCGAGCGGCTCGAGCGCGGCGTCCGCGAGCATCTGGGGACGCGCGAGTTCCGCGGCGAGCTCACGGGGCAGCTCAAGTCCTGGGCCGGCCGTCCCACGGCGCTCACTCACGCGGCGCGCCTCTCGGCGCGCTGGGGCGCCCAGATATGGCTCAAGCGTGAGGACCTGGCCCACACCGGCGCTCACAAGATCAACAACGCCACGGGCCAGGCGTTGCTCGCCCAGCGCCTCGGTGCCCGGCGGATCGTCGCCGAGACCGGCGCGGGTCAGCATGGGGTCGCGAGCGCGGCCGCGTGCGCGC
>JASHTN010000199.1 GCA_030040525.1 Gammaproteobacteria bacterium
CCTTGACGTAGTAGGTCTTACCCGCGCTGAGCCCGCTGACCGTGACGCTGGTGCCGCTCGCGGTCGCCACGGGCTGCGCTCCTTCGCCGCCTGCCGAGGTGCCCTGATAGACGTTATAGCTGGTGGCGCCGGAGGGCGCCGTCCAGCTGAGCGAGACCTGCTGCGAGCCGGCCGTCGCGGTCAGACCGCCCGGGGCCGCGGGCACGATGGTCGCATTGACTTCGTTCGAGACGGCGGAGACACCGAGGCTGCCCACTGCCTGGACGGTGAAGTAGTAGGTCCCTCCGTCCTGCAACCCCGACACGGTGGCCGAAGTGCCGGTTGCCCCCGTCAGCACCGGCGTCGCGCCTTCCTGTCCTGGCTGCGTACCTTGGAAGATGTTGAAGCTGGTCGCGTTGGGCTCGGCGGTCCAGGAGAGTTTCACGGTCTGCCCGCTGTTGCTGGCTGCAACCCCGCTCGGCGCGGTCAGGGACACGGCCGCCACGAGCTCGGTGGCGTTGATGCTCCCGAGGCCGGTCGCAAGGTTGAAGCCGGCCGAGGCTCCGTACTCGGCGCGGCCGCCAATCTCCATGATGCCGGTCGACTGGCCTGACGAGGCAGTACAGGTACTGGCTGGGAGGCTGCCGGTGTCGCTGTACGACGAGACCTGGCAGGGGGTGGCGCTGCTGCCGGCGACCACGTTGTAGAATACGCACTGCGAGCCGATGTTGACGCCGAGGCTCGCGCTGCAGGAGGAGGCCGTGCCGTTCGGTGCCTCTGCTGTGCCGTACTCGGCGGCCGCGAGCTTGTAGAGCTGCGGGTTGATCAGCCCCTGGCGGCCGTCGGCGGAAGCGGCGGTGATCTGCGTCTGATCGACCAGCGCGATGATGGCCGCGACCGAGGGGGTTGCTGCCGAGGTGCCGGCAACGAAATCGACAGTCTGCGTCGCGGGGTCGCAGGACGGCGTGTCGTACGAGCAGATCACCCAGGCGTTGGCGATCACCGCGACGTCAGGCACCGCGCGTGTCTGGAATCCCTCTATGCCGTTGACACCCGTCTGCCATGAGGGCTGCGGGTAGCCTCCCTGGCACACGCCGTTGGTGCTGGACAGGCAGCTGCTCTGTCCGGCGCCCGCGCCGAAGACCTCGATCCATGGGTTCGGCTGCCCGTTGAGCGTTGCCGTATTGCAGAACGTGGCGGTGCTCGCGTACCCGTACACCTCGGCAATGAGCGGATTCGCGCAGCTGTCGTTCCAGACCATCTCCGGGATGTGGCCCTCGGCGTTGGCGAGCGTTCCCGCGGCGTTGCTGGTCGCCCACGCCTGCGGCTGCGTCGGATCGAAGTCTGTGCCACCGACCGCCAGGTCGTAGGGAGTAGAAGCGATGCCATTGACGGCGAAGCCGCTCGTCGATACCTCTCCCTGTGTCGCCGTCGCAGTAAAGCAGCCGGCCACCGAGTCGTCATCCGAGGCAACGGTCACGGTGATGCCTTCCGCTGCGGCCTGCTCGAACAGGGAGTTGATTGCGGCGTTGCCGGCGGACGTCAAGTCGCTTTCACACTCGCCGAAGGAGATGCTCAGAATCCCGGCGAGGCTCTGGTCGATGACGTACTCCGACGAGACGAATGCGTTGGTGTCGCGCACCAGGATGATGCTTGCACCCGGCGCGAGTCCCCCGGCGAGCTCGACGTCGAGGAAGGCCTCGGTCTCGAGGTTGTTGCTCGTCTGGCCGGGATCCGTTCCGCCCGGCACGGCCATCGAGGTGAACTGCGGGGGGGAGATGCCGAAGCCGGCCCAGTAGAGGTTGGCGATGCTGGCGTCGATGTCGCTTTCGCCGGCGATGGCGATCGTGACGCCGCTGCCGTTGATGCCCTGCTTATAGAGTGGCAGCAGGTTGTAGATGATCGCGAAATCCGTCGGTCCTACGAAGCTTTCCTCTCCGCCGTCGTAGGTGATCTGCGGAGTGGGCTGTGCTGCGCCGCTCGCGTGCACGCCGTGCGCGCGTGCAGGCGGCGTGCGCACGCCCGGCCTCGGGTACAAGTCGTCGAGCCCGCGGATCGCGGTGACCAGCGGTGCGAGCACCGCGGGCATCTGCGGCGCGCTCACGTTGGCAAAGTGCCGCTCCCCCTGCATCTCGAACAGATGGATCCTGGTGCCAAAGGCTGTCTCGACCTGCGCCTTGCTGCCGTGGAAGCGCAGCCGCGCGCGGCTCGCCGCGGCGGCGTCGACCTTGAAGCCGTTGCTCGCGAGCCACTTCGCGAGCGCCGCGATCGCCGCCTCACTTGCGCCGAAACGCTCCCCGTATTGGGCCGGCGTCAGCCACTGGTGGTACTGGGAGGATTTGGGGTCCTGCTGTGCGTCGACGAGGCCCCTGAGAGCCTGTTCCTGCGCCGGCGTCTTTGCCAGCACCAGCTCGAGGCTGTGCATGGGCAGTGAATCCGGCGCTTCCCCGAGGTCGCGGGCCTGGGCGAGCGCGTGTATGTGCCCCGGCAGGGACACCATCTCCGGCGCCGCGCCGGCGCTTAACAATAACCACGCGGCAACGCCTGCAGCGAGCGAGCCGGCTGCTACTGTGCGGCCGTGCCATGACCAGCCCGTGAGCCTGATTCTCGCGCCCATAGCCCGTGCTCCCCGGTGTATCCGTCGTCAGCTCCCCCCGGCGAACAAGGCCGCGCCTCTTATGTTCAGATCTGTCAAGAGCCGTGCAACGATACACCCGCCCGTAGCGGGATTTCCGTGCAATGCGGCACTGATCAGCGCTCGGAGTTATCTTTGGCACATGATTCATGCACTCATCACCGGCGCTTCGGGCGGTATCGGCGCCGCGATCGCCAAGGCGCTGTCGCGCCGCGGCGCCACCCTGGTGCTGCACTACCAGTCGGAGCGGCCGGCGGCTGAAGCGACGTTGCGTGCCGTCGAAGGCGCTGGCCACACGCTCGTGCAGGCGGATCTTCTCGACCCGGCATCCATCGAGCGGTTGTGGCAGGAGGCCTCGGCGCGCCGGCCGGTGGATGTCGTGGTCAACAACGCGGGAATCTTCCCGCTGCATCCGCCGCTGACGACCTCGTTCCCCGACTGGACGGCCGCCTGGCAGCGCACCATCGGCGTGAATCTCCTGGGCGCGGCACATCTTTCTTACCGTGCCGCGCGTACGATGGCCGAGCGCGGCAGCGGCCGCATCGTCAGTGTGTCCTCGCGCAGCGCCTTTCGCGGCGAGCCCACCGCCCCCGCGTATGCCGCGAGCAAGGCGGGGCTCAACGCCTTCAGCCAGTCACTCGCCAAGGCGCTCGCCCCGCGCGGGGTATACGTGTTCGTCGTAGCGCCGGGCTGGGTCTCGACCCCGCGCGTGGCCGAGGCCGTGCAGGACAAGGCGGTGCTCAGCGATCAGCCCCTGGGTCGCGTCGCCACCCCGGACGAGGTCGCGCAGGTAGTCAGGTTCTGCGCGCTGGACGCGCCGGCCAGCATGACCGGCGCGATCCTCGACGTGAACGGCGCCTCGTATCTGCGAAGCTGAGCCGTCAGGACTGCGGTTTCTGAGCCCCCGCCTTCGGGCCACCCGGCTTCGGCTCGCCGAAATTCGGATGCTTCTGCTTGCAGGCGGCAACCGTCTCGGCACTCACCTTCGGCAAAGGGATCTTCGCCTTCGGCGGCTGCGGCGTTCCCTGCATGATCGGGTCGATGCAGTCGACGTGCAGCCCGTTACCGGTCTTGTAATCGCCCTCGATGAAACCCGCGCTCTTGCAGGCGGCGACGATCTCGTCGCACGGGCCTTGACCTTTAGCGGGGGCCTCGGCGGCGACTGCAACCGCCGGCCCTGCGAGCAGTGCACAGACTGCGGCGCTTGATATGCGAAGCTGACGCATGGTTATCCTCCCGAATCGAGATTTCGAGTTGTTGTCTGCACGCCGCGCTCAGCGCGGCACTCGGCGCCGCGACATTCGGCCGCAACGGCCCGGAAGTCAAGGTGCACGCCCCAGTCAGGCGCGTGTGGGAAGCCGTTGTGCAG
>JASHTN010000200.1 GCA_030040525.1 Gammaproteobacteria bacterium
GTTCTCTTTATGTTAATGCCGCGTTGCAGGTGTGATGATCATCACGTCGGTGGATCTGTCGCGCTCACCATACTGCGCTCACCACATTACCCGGAAGTCGGAGCCCTGACACGGCGCGTGTACGTTGGCGGCACTGCAGGGAACCACCGAGACGCGACTTGTCAAATCAGGCAGCTGCAATCGCCATGACCTCCAACGCCGACTCCGCCGATCCGGCGGTGTCCCGCTTTCTGGACGCAGTATGGATGGAGCGCGGCCTGTCTCCCAACACGCTCGCCGCCTACCGCGCCGACCTCACGGCGCTGGCGCGCTGGCTTGCCGGGCGCAACGTGCCCATCATGCGCACCTCGCGCGCCGACCTGCAGGAATTCATCGCCTCGCGGGTGCGCGGCGGGGCGCGGCCGCGCTCGACTGCGCGGCAGCTGTCCAGCTTCCGGCGCTTCTTCCGCTTCTACCTGCGCGAGGGTGTGATCCGCGAGGATCCCACCGCGCAGATCGCCATGCCGAAGATCGGGCGCTCGCTGCCCCGTTCGCTCACCGAGGAGGAAGTCGAGTCGCTGCTCGGCGCCCCGGTGGTCAGCGACCCGCTCGGCAACCGCGACCGTACCATGCTCGAGGTGCTGTACGCGACCGGCCTGCGCGTCTCGGAGCTGGTGAATCTGCGTCAGTCGCAGGTCAACCTCAACCAGGGTGTCATCCGCATCCTCGGCAAGGGGGACCGCGAGCGGCTGATTCCGCTCGGCGAGGAGGCGATGCGCTCGATGAAGGAGTTCACGCGCGGTCCGCGCTCGGAGATCCTGCTCGAGCGCCAGACCGATTACCTGTTTCCCACGCGGCGCGGCGACCGCATGACGCGTCAGGCGTTCTGGCACATCATCAAGCGCTATGCACGCAAGGCCGGCATCGCCAAGGAACTCTCCCCGCACACGCTGCGCCATGCGTTTGCGACTCACCTGCTCAACCACGGAGCGGATCTGCGCGTGGTGCAGCTGCTGCTCGGACACAGCGACCTGTCGACCACGCAGATCTACACGCACGTGGCGCGCGAGCGCATGAAGGAGCTGCACTCGCAGCACCACCCGCGGGGCTGACGCCAGCCGCTCAAGGGGCAGTCTGCTAGACTGCCAAGCCCCTGACCCATGAACCTGACCGGCGAACCTTTGCCTGCCGGGCCGGTCCAACAGCGGCGGTTTTAGCGAGTGACGTGCACCATGCTCTCTGGCAAGCCACTGCTGCTGCTCGCGCTGGTCGGCGTCGCGACATTGAGTGTCGCAGCGGCGCAGCAGCCGGCCGCAGCCCCTGCCGCACAGCCTGATTCCACCGCGGATCCGCGCGTCGAGATCGCGCGCCGCATCCCTGGCGGCGCCCGCGCCGACGAGCTGCGCGCGACGCCAATCCCCGGCATCTGGGAGCTGACGCGCGGTGGCGAGATCGCCTATGTGAGCGCCGACGGCAAGTACGCCATCAGCGGCGACCTGGTGGAGCTCAGCACCAACAGCAATATCACCGAGCAGCACCGGCGCGAGCTGCGCGTGCGGATGCTCGCGGCCGTTCCCGAGAGCGACATGGTGATCTTCGGGCCCAGGGATCCGAAGTACACCGTCACGGTGTTCACGGACGTCGATTGCCCGTACTGCCGCAAGCTCCACAGCCAGATCGGCGAGTACAACGCCCTCGGTGTGCGCGTGCGCTATCTGCCCTATCCGCGCACCGGGCCGAATACGCCCTCGTGGACCAAGGCGGAGCAGGTCTGGTGCTCGGTGGATCGCAGCGCGGCGCTGACCCGCGCCAAGCTCGGCGAGGAGCTCAAGAGCAAGGTCTGCGGCAATAATCCCGTGGCGCGCTCGTGGGAGCTGGGCCAGGAGTTCGACATCGAGGGTACGCCGGCGATCCTGCTGACGGACGGTGAGATGCTGCCGGGTTACGTGCCGCCGGACGAGCTGGTGAAGCACCTGAAGGAAATGAAGCGCTGAGGCCGCTCGCCGCATGCTGCGCGCGCCGCTGCCTGCGGGAGGCGGCTCGCGGCAGCGTCAGCGTTCCAGCAGCTTGAGCTTGTCGGGTTTGCCTTCCCACTCCTTGGCGTCCGCGGGCGCTGCCTTCTTCTCGGTGATCACCGGCCATTGCTTGGAGAGCTCGGCGTTCAGCTGCTTGAAATGCTCCTGCCCCTGAGGCAGCTCCTCCTCCGAGAAGATGGCTTCCACCGGGCATTCCGGCTCGCACAGCGTGCAGTCGATGCACTCGTCGGGGTCGATGGCGAGGAAGTTCGGGCCCTCGTGGAAGCAGTCCACCGGGCAGACTTCCACGCAGTCCATGTACTTGCATTTGATGCAGTTTTCAGTGACGACGAAGGTCATTCAAGGGGTCCTGGCCGGCGGCGCCGATGGTGTTGGTGATTGTGCCACGGTCCGCAGCCGCCGATCGATGGTCGTAAAGTGATAGCCGTCCTCACCCCGTTGCCGGTCGTCGAGGTAGTGACGCAGGGCGAACTCGGTGCTGGGGAAGGCGAGATCCGCCCAGGGGATGGCTGCCAGGTCGAACAGCTCGACCTCGAGGCTTTCGTGGCCGACGCCATAGCTCGCGGTCGGGAGCGTGGCGCGAAAGAACACATGAACCTGGCGGGCGTGCAGCACGTGCACGACCGCAAGCAGGGAGCCGACCTCGACCTCTGCCAGGGCTTCCTCGCGTGACTCGCGCGCCGCGGCCTGCTGCAGCGTCTCGCCGTTCTCCATGAAGCCGGCGGGAACCGTCCAGTAGCCGCGCCGCGGCTCGATCGCGCGCCGGCACAGCAGGATCCGGCCGGCGTGCTCGGGCACGCAGCCGAGCACCAGCCGGGGGTTCTCGTAGTGGATCGTGCCGCACGCCTCGCACACGTAGCGCGGCAGGTGATCGCCCTCGGGCGTGCGCAGTGCGACCCGCGCACCGCATTTGCTGCAGAAGTTCATGCGTTTAAGAATGGGCTGGTGCCCGGAGAGGGAATCGAACCCACACTCTGTTGCCAGAACCGGATTTTGAATCCGGCGCGTCTACCAGTTCCGCCATCCGGGCGCGGGTGCCGAAGTATAGGCAGGCTCGCGACCTTTTGCCCGCCTGATGCATCTAAGTAACCCGTGACGAGGCTCTGCGAAATCACCGTGCCGACGGAGCTGCGGGCGAAGGCCTGCGCCGGGGATGAAGCGGCACGGCAGGCGCTCTACGCAGCGCTCGCCCCGGCGACCTTCGGCCTGATCCGGCGAATCATCGGTCAGCGCGGCGCCTCGGAGGATGTGTTCCAGGACACCATGATGACGTTCTACGAGCGGCTGACCGAGTTCCGCGATGAGGCGCCGCTCGGTGCCTGGCTGCGGCAGATCGCGCTCTCACGGTGCTTCATGTACCTGCGCTCGCCGTGGCGGCGCGCTCGGCTGCGCCTGGCGACGGCAGCTGACGCCGCAGGGCCCGGCGCCCTCGCGCCGGTCACGGCGGGGATCGTGCCCGAGGCGCTCGACCTGGAGCGCGCCCTCGCCGTGCTCACCCCGACGGCGCGCGCGGTCATCTGGATGTACGAAGTCGAGGGCTATTCGCACGGCGAGATCGCGCAGGCGTTCGGGCGCACCGTCAGCTTCTCGAAGTCGCAGCTGGC
>JASHTN010000201.1 GCA_030040525.1 Gammaproteobacteria bacterium
CGATCGGACTCAAGCGCTCGCACACCAAGCCGGCGTCCGCCAGCTGCCGGCGCAGCCGCGCCAGCGGATGCTCCACGATGCGCTCGCCGGCGCTCTCGAGCGAGCCGTAGCGCTCGAAGATCCACAGCCGGCCCTGCGGGGTGAGCACACGGCGTGCCTGCTCGAGCAGCCGCGCGAGCGCCGCCTCGCCGCCCGCCAGCTGATCGAGCAGCACCGCATCGAACGGCTGTCCGACGCGCGCGAGATCCGTATCGCTCAGCGTCCCCGCGCTCGCCGAGAGCAGTACGCGGCAGCCGAGTCCGTGTCGCTCAGCGAAGGCACGCGCCCCCTGGGTTGCACGGCGCGAATGCGCAACCGCCGTCACGTGGCGCGAGGCGGCGGCGGCCTGCGCGAGGAGCTCCGGGTGCGCAACGCCGACGATCAGCACGGCGTCGGGCGCAGTGCCGAGCCCGCTCGATTCCACAAACTGCGCGAGCGCCCGCCCCAGGCGCGAGGGCACCGGAACGGCATCGGGGGCCGGCACCGTGACGGCGCGCGCTTCGGCGCGGTCACGAGCGAGGAGTGGATCGCGCCGGTCGACCTGCCCCAGGAGCCCGCGCACGAAACTCGCGGCCGCGCCCTCCTCCGCGACGCTGTAGCAGACCCACTGTCCCTGGCGCGTGCGCTGGAGCAGTCCTGCCGCACAGAGGATCCGCAGGTGGCGTGAGACCCGCGGCTCGCTCTGTCTGAGCGCCTGCGCGAGGTCCGTGACACTCAATGCGCCATCCAGGCAGAGCGCGAGCAGGCGCAGTCGACTCGGCTCGCCGGCTGCGCGCAGCCATGCGATGAGATCAGGGGTGCGAACGCCGCTCATTGAAGGATTGTACATTTCTTTAATTTCTGGGGTCGGGTCTCGGCTGCATGCTGATCCTCAGGGACTATTGAATCTCTAATGAGTCAATATATTACTTTTTTGTGCAGAATGAGCCTGATATAGCGCCAGACGCATCTACCAGGGCGCGCCAAGCAAAGGGTCAGAGGGTCTTGTCGGCCCTCGGGAAGGTCGCGGCGCGGGCCGATTGAGGGAGGCGGATCGCCCTCAGTGGTGCACGCTGAGCTTGAGCGCCGGCGGCTTGCCTGCGCGCCGTACGGCCGTGAACTGCAGCCAGCCGCGCTCCCAGGGGGTGGCCGGCACCCAGCCGACGATGTGACCGCAGGTCAGATAGATGACGAGCCCGCTGTGGAAATCGACTTCCTCGTCGTCGCGGTCGTCCTGGGCGGGATCGTAGCGGCGGATGTTCCAGTCGCAGAGACTCAGCATGTAGCCGACGGTGTGCAGTCCCTGGTTGGCCGCGGCATCCGCCGGCGAGAAGAAATCGGCGAACATCACGTTGTGGATCGAGCAGATGTGGGTGTGGAAGTCCGCGACCACGTCGGGCCCGTAGAATTCCCCGAGATCCACCCCGAAGGGTTTCTTCGAGCTGATGAGCGGCGAGGCCTCGAAGCCGCCCGGCACCCGCCGCACGACCCCGCCGCATTCATAGCGCGGATCGCAGATCTGCGCCGCGTGCTTGAGCGCGGCGATGGCCGCATCGTCCATCGTCGCGAAAACTGCCAGTGCGAAGAGATTCACCATATCTGTTCACCACCTGCCCGCCCGTCCGCCTGCAAAGGCGCCGCGAGGGAGGCCGAACATGCCCTGTGAATCAATTTGCATCAGCCGAGTTCCCGCGAGCGTCCCTACCTCTCGGTTTTCGGCACGCAGCGTTGCGCACTGAGAGGATTCGTGAGCCGAATCACACCGACCCGCAGTGGCCGCTGTGACGCACCTCTCGCGCTGCCCTGCCGGCCCGCGCGCTGCAGAAATGAGCTTCAGAAATGGAAGGTGACGCCGCCGATCAGGTTGAGCGTGCGCACCTCGGTGCTGATGCGCGCGGCGGGATCGAGATCGAGCTCGACGCTGCCGGCGTCGAACTTGCCCGCCATCATCAAGGCGACATGTGCGGAGACACGCAGCTCGGTGCCGGCGAAGATCTGGCCACCCGCGCCGCCGTACTGATAGCCGCCGTTTTCCGGGACTTCGTTGATCGCTGCCTCGGAGTGGGGCAGGTAGACCAGCGGCCCTGCCCCGGCATAGGCCTCCCAGGGGCCGTCGGTGAAGCCCGGGTTCCAGCGGTATGCCGCGCAAAGAGCAGCCGCGGCGGCCAGCAGGAACGACGGCAGGCGCTTCATGGAGCGAGACCGCCCCTCCGACCCCGCCGCCCTCAGCCCTTGAGCTTGCGCCGCAGCAGCTCGTTCAGCTGCGCCGGATTGGCCTTGCCGCCGGTCGTCTTCATGACCTGGCCGACGAAGAATCCAAACAGCTTGTCCTTGCCGGCGCGGTAGTCGGCGAGCTGGCCCGGATTCTTCGCCATCACCTCATCGATCGCCCGCTCGATCGTCGCGCTGTCGGTGATCTGCTGCAGCCCCCGCGCCTCGATCACCTGGTCGGCGCCAGCGCCCTCCGTCCACATGACCTCGAACACCTCCTTGGCGATGTTGCCGGAGATGGTGCGGTCGGCGATGCGCAGCAGCAGCGCCCCGAGCCCCGCGGCCGGCACGCGTGCCGCTGCGAGCTCGAGGCCGTCGCGATTGAGCCGGGCAGCGAATTCGCCCATCACCCAGTTCGCCGCGAGCTTCGGCTCCTTGGGCACCGCGCGCGCCGCCGCCTCGTAGTAGTCGGCGAGCTCGCGGCTCGCGGTGAGTACGCCCGCATCGTAGGCCGACAGCCCGTACTGCGCGGCGAAGCGCGCCGCCTTGGGGTCGGGGAGCTCGGGCAGCGTCGCGCGCACCGCCTCGATGAACTGCGCATCGAGCTTTATCGGCAGCAGGTCCGGATCCGGGAAATAGCGGTAGTCGTTGGCCTCCTCCTTGGAGCGCATCGAGCGCGTCTCGCCCTTGTCCGGATCGTAGAGGCGCGTCTCCTGCACGACCTTGCCGCCCGAGGCGAGCAGCTCGATCTGGCGCTCGATCTCGTAGTTGATGGCGCGCTCGACGAAGCGGAAGGAGTTGAGGTTCTTGGTCTCGGTGCGCGTGCCGAGCTCGCGCGCCCCCGCCTTACGCACCGAGACGTTGGCGTCGCAGCGGAACGAGCCCTCCTGCATGTTGCCGTCGCAGATCTCGAGATAGCGCACCAGGGTGTGCACCTTCTTCATGTAGGCGACCGCTTCCTTCGCCGAGCGCATGTCCGGCTCCGAGACGATCTCGACGAGCGGCGTGCCGGCGCGGTTGAGATCGATGCCGCTGACGCCCGGCAGTCCCTCGTGCAGCGACTTGCCGGCGTCCTCCTCGAGATGCGCGCGCGTGATGCCGATGCGCTTCGCCGTGCCGTCCTCCAGCACGATGTCGAGCCCGCCGTGGGCCACGATCGGCAGCTCGTACTGGCTGATCTGGTAGCCCTTGGGCAGATCCGGGTAGAAGTAGTTCTTGCGCGCGAACACGGAAGCAGGGGCGATCTGCGCCCCGATGGCCAGCCCGAGCTTGACCGCCATGCGCACCGCCGCCGCGTTCAGCACCGGCAGCACGCCGGGGTAGCCGAGATCGACGAGGTTCGCCTGCACATTGGGCGGCGCGCCGTAGGTGGTCGCGGAGCCCGAGAAGATCTTCGAGCGCGTCGCGAGCTGCGCGTGGATCTCGAGCCCGATGACGCTCTCCCAGCCGCTCATGCGTAGCCCTCGGGCACCCGCAGGTGCCAGTCGGTCGCGCGCTGGAAGGCGTGCGCGGCGGCGAGAATCCGCGCCTCGCCGAAGTGCGGGCCGACGATCTGCAGGCCGACCGGCAGCGCCGCGACGAAGCCGCAGGGGATCGACACCGCCGGCAGCCCCGCGAGATTCGCGCCGATGGTGTAGATGTCGTTCAGGTACATGGTGATGGGATCGGCGGTCTTGGCGCCGAGCGCGAACGCCGGCGTCGGCGTGGTCGGTCCCATGAGCACATCCACGCTCTCGAAGGCGCGCGCGAAGTCGGCGGCGATCAGCTGCCGCACGCGCTGCGCCTTGAGGTAATAGGCGTCGTAGTAGCCGGCCGACAGCACGTAGGTGCCGGTCATGATGCGGCGCTTGACCTCGGCGCCGAAGCCCTCGCCGCGCGAGCGCCGGTACAGATCCTGCAGATCGCGCGGCTGCTCGCAGCGGTGCCCGAAGCGCACGCCGTCGTAGCGCGCGAGATTCGAGGAGCACTCGGCCGGGGCCACCACGTAGTACGCCGGCACCGACAGCGGCAGGTTCGGCAGGCTCACCTCGCGCAGCTCGGCCCCGAGGCCTGTGTAGACCTCGAGCGCCTCGCGCACCCGCTGCTCGTTGTCGCGGTCGAGCCCCGTGTCGAAGAACTCCTTGAGCACGCCGATCCTGAGCCCGTTCAGCGGCTGCGCGAGCTCGGCGACGTAGTCGGGCACCGGCGTGTCGACGCTGGTGGAGTCGTTCGGGTCGAAGCCGGCCATCTCGCGCAGCATGAGCGCGGCGTCCGCGGCGCTCGCGGCGAGCACACCGCCCTGGTCGAGGCTCGAGGCGAAGGCGACCATGCCATAGCGCGACACGCGCCCGTAGGTGGGCTTCAGGCCCGTGATGCCGGTGAGAGCCGCCGGCTGGCGGATCGAGCCGCCGGTATCGGTGGCGGTGGCGCCGGGGACGAGCCGTGCGGCGACCGCCGCGGCCGAGCCGCCCGATGAGCCGCCGGGAACGAGCGCCGGATTCCACGGATTGCGCACCGGCCCGTAGTAGCTGGTCTCGTTGGAGGAGCCCATGGCGAACTCGTCCATGTTGGTCTTGCCGAGCATCACGGCGCCCGCGCGCCTCAGGTTCGCGACCACCGTCGCGTCGTAGGGCGCGACGAAGTTGTCCAGCATGCGCGAGCCGCAGGTGGTGCGCACGCCGCGGGTGCAGAACAGGTCCTTGTGCGCGATCGGCACGCCGGTGAGCGCACCGCCCGTGCCGGCGGCGAGCGCCCGGTCAGCCAGCGCCGCATCCGTGAGCGCCTGCGCGCGCGTCACCGAGATGAAGGCATTCAGCGTCCCCTGGGCGCGCTCGATGCGCTCGAGGAACATCCGCGCGAGCTCGACGCTCGAGAACTCGCGCGCGCGCAGGCCGGCGGCCAGCTCGCTCAAGGTCTTCAGGTGCGGCGCGCCCACGCCCGGCCTCACTCGATGACCTTGGGAACGAGATACAGCCCCGCGGCGACCTGCGGTGCGTTCGCCTGGTACTCCTCGTGGTGATCCTGCTCGGTGAC
>JASHTN010000202.1 GCA_030040525.1 Gammaproteobacteria bacterium
CTGGTGCGCTTCGTGCAGGAGCAGGCGCCCGCCAAGGCCTGAGCGCGCGGGCCGTTCCCGTAGAATACCGCCCCCGCCATGGACGTCTCGCCGATCCTCGATCCGCTCAACGATGCGCAGCGCGCCGCGGTCACCGCACCGCTCGCGCCGGTGCTGGTGCTGGCCGGCGCAGGCAGCGGCAAGACGCGCGTGCTGACGCACCGCATCGCCTGGCTCATCCAGGCCGAGCGCGCCTCCCCGCACAGCATCCTCGCCGTGACCTTCACCAACAAGGCCGCCGGCGAGATGCGCGCGCGCATCGAGCGGCTGCTCGGGGTGCCGGCGGCGAGCCTGTGGATCGGCACCTTCCACGGACTCGCGCACCGGCTGCTGCGGCTGCACTGGCGCGAGGCGCGCCTCGCCCAGAGCTTCCAGATCATGGACTCCGAGGACCAGCAGCGCTTCATCAAGAAGCTCGTCAGGACCTCAGAGCTCGACGAGACGCGCTGGGTGCCGCGCGAGGTGCAGTGGTTCATCAACACCAACAAGGACGCGGCACGCCGGCCACAGCAGCTCAAGGACGGCAACGATCCGGCACGCCGCCAGCTGATCGCGCTCTACCGCAGCTACGAGGAGGCCTGTGCGCGCGCCGGCCTGGTCGACTTCGCCGAGCTGCTGCTGCGTGCCTTCGAGCTGTGGCGCGACAACCCGGAGCTGCTCGCACACTACCGGCGGCGCTTGCGCCACGTGCTGGCGGATGAGTTCCAGGACACGAACGCGATCCAGTACGCGTGGCTCAAGCTCCTCGCCGGCGCCGACGGCGCGCCCTTCGTGGTGGGCGACGACGACCAGGCCATCTACGCGTTCCGCGGCGCCTGCGCCGAGAACCTGCAGCAGTTCCGGCGCGATTACGGCCAGGCGCTGCTGTTCCGCCTCGAGCAGAACTACCGCTCGACGGCGACCATCCTCGAGGCCGCCAACGGCCTGATCGCGCACAACGCCGGCCGCCTCGGCAAACGGCTCTGGACGCAAGGGGCGCGCGGCGCGCCGCTGCGGCTCTATGCCGCCTACAACGAGCGCGACGAGGCCGAGTTCGTCACGCACCGCATCCGCGAGCACCTCGCGCACGGGGGGCTGCGGCGCGAGGTCGCGATCCTGTACCGCTCGAACGCCCAGTCGCGGGTGTTCGAGGAGACGTTCCTCTCGGCCCGGGTGCCGTACCGTGTGTACGGCGGGCTGCGCTTTTTCGAGCGCGCGGAGATCAAGGACGCGCTCGCCTACCTGCGTCTCATCGCGAACCGCCGCGACGATGCCGCCTTCGAGCGCGTCGTCAACCTGCCGCCGCGCGGGGTCGGGGCGAAGAGCCTGGAGGCGCTGCGCGAGCGCGCGAGAAGCGCGGGCGGCACGCTCTGGGAGGCGGCCGCCGCGCCCGGCGACGACCTGGCGCCGAAGGCGGCGGCGGCCATCGGCGGCTTCATGGCGCTCATCGAGCGGGTCGCGCAGGCAACCGGCGCGCTGCCGCTGCACGAGCAGGTCGATGCGGTGCTCAAGTCCTCCGGGCTCATCGAGCACTTCCGCCGCGAGAAGGTCGAGCGCGGCGAGGCGCGCGTCGAAAACCTCGAGGAGCTGGTGAGCGCCGCGCGCGGCTTCGCGCCCGAGGACGCCGAGCTGCCGCCGCTCGAGGCCTTCCTGGCGCACGCGGCGCTCGAGGCGGGCGAGGGCCAGGCGGACGCGTGGGAGGACTGCGTGCAGATGATGACGCTGCACAGCGCCAAGGGTCTGGAGTTCCCGCTGGTGTTCCTCTGCGGTCTCGAAGAGGGCCTGTTCCCGCACCAGCGCTCGAGCGGCGACCTGGAGAGCCTCGAGGAAGAGCGCCGTCTGTGCTATGTGGGCATGACGCGGGCGATGCGCGACCTGTACCTGACCTATGCCGAGCAGCGCCGCCTGCACGGCGTCGACAGCTACGGCCAGGCCTCGCGCTTCCTCAAGGAGATCCCGCCGGAGCTCGTCGAGGAGGTGCGGCCGCGCGTGCAGGTCTCGCGGCCGCTCGCCGCGGGGCGCTTCCGCGCGGAGGAGCCGGCCCCGCCCGGCGTGCGGCTCGGCGCGCGGGTGCGCCACGGCAAGTTCGGCGAGGGCGTGATCCTCAACGTCGAGGGCAACGGCGCGCAGGCCCGCGTGCAGGTGAGCTTCGAGCGGCAGGGCACCAAGTGGCTGATGGTGCAGTATGCGAACCTCGAACCGCTGACATGAAGATCCTGATCCTCGGCGCCGGCCAGGTCGGCCGCACCGCCGCGCAGCACCTCTCGCGCGAGGAGGCCAACGAGGTCACGGTGGTCGATCTCAACGAGGACACGCTGCGCGAGCTGCAGGACCGCATGGATGTGCGCACGGTAGCCGGCAACGCCGCCTTCCCCACGGTGCTGGAAGCGGCCGGAGCGGCCGAGGCGGACATCATCGTCGCGCTCACTTCCAGCGACGAGGTCAACATGATGGCGTGCGAGGTGGCCTTCGCGCTGTTCCGCACGCCCACCAAGATCGCGCGCATCCGCGCCGCCGAGTACACCGAGCGCGCGGCGCTGTTCGGCGCCGATGCCCTCAAGGTCGACGTGTTCATCAATCCCGAGCAGCTGGTCACCGAGTACGTGCAGCGCCTGATCTATTTCCCCGGCACGCTGCAGGTGCTCGATTTCGCCGACGGCAGGGTGCGCCTGGTGGGGGTGCGCGCCCGCGACGGCGGACTGCTCGCCGGCCATTCGCTGAGCGAGCTGCCGCGGCACCTGCCCGAGGCGCAAGTGCGCGTGATCGCCATCTACCGCGACGGCCGCAGCATCGCGCCCGACGGCGCCACGGTGATCGCCGCGGGCGACGAGCTGTTCTTCCTGGCCGCGCGCGAGGACATCCGCCGCATCATGAGCGCGCTGCGCCACGCGGACGATCCGGCGCGGCGCATCGTCATCGCGGGCGGCGGCAACATCGGCTGCCGCCTCGCCAAGACGCTCGAGAAGCACAACCAGGTGAAGGTCATCGAGCGCGACGCCCGGCGCGCGCGCCGCATCTCGGAGCTGCTCGAGAACGCCATCGTGCTGCACGGCGACGCCGCCGACGAGCAGCTGCTGATCGAGGAGAACATCGACAGCGCCGATGTGTTCGCCGCCATGACCAACTCGGAGGAGGCCAACATCCTCTCGGCGATGCTGGCCAAGCGGCTCGGCGCCCACAAGGCGATCGCGCTCATCAACCGGCCGTCCTACACCGAGCTGGTGGAGAGCGGACCGATCGACATCGCGATCTCGCCGCAGACCATCACCATCGGCTCCCTCCTCGCACACGTGCGCCGCGGCGACGTGGTGCGCGTGCACGCGCTGCGGCGCGGCGCCGCCGAGGCCATCGAGGCCGTGGTGCACGGGGACGAGCACAGCTCGAGCGTCGTCGGGCGCGCGGTCGAGGACATCGGGCTGCCCGAGGGCGCCTCGATCGGCGCGGTGGTGCGCGGCGACGAGGTCATCATGGCGCACCACGACACGCTCATCCAGGCCGACGATCACGTGATCCTGTTCCTCGCCGACCGCCGGCATCTCGAGGCGGTCGAGCGGCTGTTCCTGCGCTCGGCGCGCTGAAGGGCTTAGGCGCAGTGCCGCAGGTCGCGTACGTCCTGGGTGTGTCGCTCGCAGCCTTCGCCCTCGGCTACCTGCTGCCGATCGGCTGCTCGCTCGTCATGGGCGACGGCCTGTGGCCGAAGTTCCTGCTGGCGGCGGCCTGCGCCGCAGGCGCGGGCCTCGCCCTCGCCGGCCTCACCCGGCGCTTCCGCCGCGAGCTCAAGCCGCGCGAGGGTTTCCTGCTGGTGACGCTCGGCTGGCTGGTGCTGTCGGCGGCCGCTGCCGTGCCGCTGCTGCTGGCGCTGCCGGAGCTGAGCTTCACGGCCGCCTACTTCGAGGCGATGTCGGGACTCACCACCACCGGCTCGACCGTGCTGACGGGGCTCGATGCGCTGCCGCCGTCGCTGAACTTCTGGCGCCACGTGCTCGAGTGGTTCGGGGGCCTCGGCATCATCGTCATGGGGCTCGCAGTGCTGCCGCTGCTCGGGGTCGGGGGGATGCAGCTCCACAAGGGACAGACGCCGGGCGCGGTGAAGGAGGAGCGGCTCACGCCGCGCATCGCCGCGAGCGTGAAATCGCTGTGGCTGGTGTACGCGCTGCTCAGCGCCGCCGCCATCCTCGCGCTGCGCCTCGCCGGCATGTCGTGGTTCGACGCCGTCTGCCACGCGTTCTCGGCGGTCGGCCTCGGCGGCTTCTCCACCCACGACCGCAGCGTCGGCTATTTCAACTCGCCGGCGATCGAGCTCACCTTGAGCGCGCTGCTGCTCGTCGCCTCGGTCAACTTCGCGCGCCACCTGCTGGCACTGCGGCAGCTGTCGCTCGAGCCGTACAAGGCCGACCCCGAGTGCCGGCCGATGTTCGCCATCCTGGCCCTGAGCGTGGTCGGCATCGCGGTGCTGCTCACTGCGCACGGGGTGTATCCGGCCTTTCTGACCGCCCTCAGGCACTCGGTCTTCAACGTGATCTCGCAGGCGACCACCAGCGGACTCGCCAGCGAGGACCTCGGCAGGTGGCCGGTGTTCGCACCCTACTGGATGCTGTTCCTGTCGTGCATCATCTGCAGCACCGGCTCGCCGGGCGGCGGCATCAAGATGTTCCGCACGCTGGTGCTGGCGCGGCAGACGGGTCGGGAGCTGAAGCTCCTGATCCATCCAGCGGCCATGGCGCCGGTGCGCATCGGCGGCCGCCCGGTGCCCGAGGCGGTCGGACACGCAGTGCTCGCCTTCATCTTCCTGTACTTCATGACGGTCGCGCTGCTCACCTTCGCGATGCTGCTCACCGGGCTCGATTTCGACTCGTCGTTCACCGCGGTGGTCGCCTCGATCAACAACACCGCGCACGGCTTCGGACCGCCGGGCGGGATCCACAACCTTCACGGGCTGAGCCGCGCGCAGGACTGGATCTGCATCGCGGCGATGCTGCTCGGCAGGCTCGAGATCTTCAGCGTGATCGTGCTGCTCAAGCCCGCCTACTGGCGCAAGTAGCGCTGCGCCGTCAGCTGTGGATGTAGCTCTCGAGCTGCTCGATCTGCTGCTGCTGCTCGGCGATGACCGCCTTGACCAGGTCGCCGATCGACACCATGCCGACGACGCGGCCGCCGTCGACGACCGGCAGATGCCGCACGCGCTTGTCGGTCATCAGCTGCATGCACCTCTGCACCGTGTCGTCGAGCGACACCGTGAGCACCGGCGAGCTCATGATGTCGCGCACCGGCGTGTCGCTCGAGGAGCGGCCCCGCAGGATCACTTTGCGGGCGTAGTCGCGCTCGGAGACGATGCCCTCGAGCGCCGCGCCTCTCA